>JAJTBH010000443.1 GCA_021287005.1 Anaerolineae bacterium | reverse complement strand
CGGGGTTGGCGGCGGCTCCACAATGGGCAGCGCACTTCCTCCACCTGTGATGGTTACATAAGACGCATAAACCCAACCGTTGTTGCCGGGAACGCCTTCATAACGAATGATAATATAATCCCCACCTGCCGATTTGCCAATTGCCGGCGCTTTTTGCCCGACCAGTAAAACCCCGATTTTGGGATAAAAAGGTCCCGGGCCTGAACGGACATTTACAAACTGCTCCTGTCCGTTTTCCAATACCATAACCATCGGTCCGGTGGGTGTTCCGGTCACTGTGGGCATACTTGCCGTAGGTTGTTGTGGCAGTACATTGGCATCCACAGGTAAAGAAAGATAAACAAGCGGAAGCAACACGCTTAATAGGGTCAATATTAAAATAATCGAATGCCTTTTAATAGACATTTAAAACTCCACACTATTAGTAAATTTTTTCGTTCTTGATTATAATCGATTGTATGGAACAAAAAATATTTCACGGTAATATTTCTCCCGTAGATTTCGCACATGGCTTAATTGCCAGATTTAACCGTGGCAATTACCGTGTACAGCAGGTAAACAATAATGATCAAATTGTTGTTCAAATTGCTACTGCGAATTATGCCCGATCCGGTGGTCAAACCGCTCTCAGCATCAGCATTCGCC
The DNA here is from genome assembly GCA_021287005.1 of Anaerolineae bacterium. Lineage (GTDB taxonomy): Bacteria > Chloroflexota > Anaerolineae > Anaerolineales > Anaerolineaceae > JAJTBH01. Next base: position 2,384 of record JAJTBH010000443.1, on the reverse strand, counting down.
CGGTGGAAGACGGTGTCATTGTCGGCATTGGTGAACAACAATGGTTGGGCGTGGCGGCCAGTTTGGGAATGTCTGCTTTTGCCGCACTGGCCAACCCGATGAATTTATTTTCTCGTCTTGATGATATCGCACAGGACATCGAATCTCTCCAGCTAAAGGACGAAGCCTGGAATGTAATCAACCAGACAGCAGCCAGCATCGGCGCCACGATGGAAATTTCTGAACGTTTGCGCCGCCTGGAATGCGGTTACTGCGGCACGGCCAATCCGGTCGGGCAATCTAATTGTATTGCCTGTGGAGCACCTCTGGGTGATGTTCACCCTGTTGCCTGCCCCAAATGCGGATATGTCGTTCCCGCCGGCAGCAAAGTATGCCCTAATTGCAAAACCGTCATTAGCTGAAATTAGCCTGCATCAGATCTTATTCAAAAAATGATATTAAATAATTCAATTACAGATGTACCTGGCATATTTGTCGGACATGCACAAAACCAAGAAGCACAGACCGGCTGCAGCGTTGTTTTATGCCCTAAAGGCGCAGTAAGTGGTGTCAGCCAGACCGGCGGAGCCCCAGGCACGCGTGAAACGGATGCCATGCGCCCCATGCACCTGGTTCAAAAAGCCCATGCGGTTATCCTTTCCGGGGGTTCGGCTTTTGGTCTGGATGCGGCCTCGGGCGTGATGCGCTATCTTGAGGAAAAAGGGGTCGGTTTTAACACCGGAGCGGCCAAAGTGCCCATTGTTGCCTCGGCAGTTTTGTTTGACCTGGCCCTTGGCTCTGCAACCCTTCGCCCGGATGCTGAGATGGGTTATCAAAGTTGTCTTGCGGCCAATCACGAGGCTGTTGTGCAAGGAAATGTCGGCGCGGGCACCGGCGCTTCAGCCGGGAAAATCTTTGGTATGCAGCATGCGTTTAAAACCGGCATTGGCAGCGCCAGTTTTAAAATCGGGCAGACCGTCGTGGGCGCGCTTATCGCCGTAAATCCTTTTGGAGATATCATCGACCCGCAATCACAAAAAATTATTGCGGGAGCCCGTTCATTTAAAACATTGGGAATTCAATGGGGTTCCACTGATTATTTTGCCGACACGTTACAGGTGATGGCTTCATTGGCCGGCAAAACCATTCTGCAATTAGCCGGAATGAGTAATACGGTAATCGGTGTCGTTGCAACCAATGCCAGATTAAATAAAGAAGAAACCAATAAAGTTGCTCAAATGGCGCAGGATGGCATCGCACGGACCATCTCTCCTGCCCATACCATGATGGATGGAGATACTATTTTTGCGCTGGCAACCGGAGAACATAAAGAAGACGTCAATATCGTTGGAGCCTACGCTGCTCGGGCAGTTGCCAGTGCCATTATTAATGCCGTTAAAACAGCTCACCCTGCCGGTGGTTTACCGGCCTACTTTGATAAAGAACAGGAATAATCATGATTACAATTATAGCTGATACGACATCTTGCCTCTCCCTGGATACTGTCAACCAACTGGGTATCCCTTATTTGCCGCAATTCATTGTTTTTGGCGACCAGATGTACAGGGATGATACTGAATTAAACAGCGACGCCTTCATCCAAAGGTTAAAATCCTCCCCCACGCTGCCTAAAACATCGGCGCCCCAACCCTCACTTTACACACCCATTTACCGCGAGTGCGTCGAGCGCGGAGATACCGTGATCGTGATTTGCCCTTCAGTCGAATTAAGCGGAACATTCCGCGGCGCTTCAGTGGCAGCCCAGGATTTTGCCGGAGCCGATATTCGCATCATCGATTCACGTTCCATCGGCAGTGGGCTGGGTGAACTGGTATTATATGCCCGAAAACTCGTCCAGGAAGGCCGTAGCGCCGATTTTATAGTGAATGCCGTAAAAGAGATGGCATCCCGTGAAAAACTGCTCTTTTTGGTGGATACGTTGGAATATTTATATAAAGGCGGCCGCATTGGCGGCGCACGAGCCCTGGTCGGCAGCGTTTTGCAGGTAAAGCCCATTCTCGAACTTCGCAACGGACGCGCCGAGGCTGCCGAAAGTTTACGCACCAAAAGCCGCGCTTTAACCCGTTTTAAACAAATGATTTATGAAGGTTGCCCCCACGGGGATCATTCGCACTTGACTATCATGCATGGCGGCAATATCGAAGAAGCCGCACTCCTGGCAAACGAATTTTCGACACAGCTCGAGATTTCAAATATTCCGTTATATTACCTGCCTCCGGCCATTATGGTACATGCCGGACCCAAAGTAATTGCCGTCAGTTATTATAAATCCTAATATCCCCCTTAAATATAAAAGCCTTCCACTGAAAATGTGGAAGGCTTTTTTTCTTACAAAACCGATCTTAATATTTCTTCCAGTTCCTTTATCTCCAATTTAACCGGAT
>JAJTBH010000442.1 GCA_021287005.1 Anaerolineae bacterium | reverse complement strand
TTTTGTTATCAACCCTCTGTCCGAGACGGTCTTAAATAATAAACCGTACCCTGAAAACGTCATTATAAAAGGAAGAATCGTTAACAGGCTCAATGAATAATTATAGAGATCGGTGCCAAATTCGGGGAAAAAGAACATCCGGTTGAAGATGGTAATTATTAAACCATTAAAAACAAATACGGACCAGGCCGGAAAAGTAACAACTACCAGGGCCATCAACCTGCCAATTTTTGACCTTGAGCGGGCGGATATTAAAACACCACAAAAAACCGGGATAAACGTGGCAAGCAGGCTGAGTGGATTAAATACGACGGTTTTTGAAATGATGCTGATTTGATCCAGGCGAAAAACGATATACATGCCATGCAAAAGAACACTTGCCAGACCTAAACCGGTTCCCCAGTAAATCAAACGCCGATTATAACGTTTTAAAATGAACTGCCGGATGACCCAGACCAATGGGATGATGGCCGCAACCATCGTCAGGATATCTCCACCAGATTGTGGGCAAAATACATAAACATAATCAAATGAATCCAGTAAAGTGTCTAATGCAAACCAATACCAGGGTGTTTTTTCGACTAATCGAACGGTTAAATCTCCGCCGGAATGCAGATACAACAATAATTTATCAGCCTGTTTGTTGACCATTGCCAGGCGGCTGTTGTAAAACAAATCGTGTTCAGAAACAGCCGTCCCTTTTGCCCCTGGCACTTCAACAAAAGAATACTTTGCCCCCTCCGGGATACGTATGGGAATGGCCCCTGCCGGAACTGCGCTGTAAAGAAGGGTACGTTCATTGCCTGCCGTTTTGTCATGCTTAAGGATGTAAACCGGCCCGGGTTGAAGCGCAAGACGCGGATCTCCCAGCAATTGCTGGTAAGGAAAGTGGGCATAGCCGAGCAAACTTGCATGATTTTGCACCTGAATGACATCCCCAATCGGAAATTCGGGCCAAGTATAACGATAAGGCAGGTCGCTGAACTCGCCAATCAGGTAACCCTCATTGGGGCTGAATACAAAACCGGCATAACCCATTGCGCCCCGATCAATAAATCGTCGTGTTATTGAATCCTCTTTCCAGGGCTCAAAAGTCTGGCAGCTTCCGGTACTTATCAATATTGAATCCAATCGGGGGATGTCGTTTGTCGAGAGGGTTGTGTTTTCATCAATCCTCAAATAACCACTGCTTCCATGCCCGGTAAAGGTCAGGTAGTCGACAGTGGCAAGAAATCTGATAAAACTCGCTTTTGTCAACGGCATCCCGGCAAGGGTTTTATTATCTGAAATTGACTTGATTTGCCCTGCCGAAATATGAGCAGCCGGATTGGCGGCATTAATTACCGCCATATGATCAGCATTCAAAAATTGACCCTTTTGCCATAAGGCACGCGCGCCCTCCAGCGTCGAGGCGGTAATGATGCCCGATGCAACCGTCAGGGGCTGCGCTTTCATGGTAAGCCCAAAATCAACCAGCACTGCATCTGAAAGAAATTGAGGAGAAACAACCCAGAGCAGGTAATCGGGGGGGCAAGCCAGGGCATCTTGCAGGTTATCGGCTAATGGAGCCGATTCAACTCGCGCAATTTCTTCTGCAAGGGAATGATAGGGGTCATCTTTTGAGCTTAAAATAATTAACGGGCACGATAATTTAGCGATGGATGTGATGGTTTTTTCGGATAGTTCTGCACCTCGCAGGCATAATGTGGATAAAACGGTCATCCAAATAAACGATGATACAAACACAGTATGTTGAATGGTTCCGGCCATAGCGTTTTTTATTCCCTCTGGATAAAATTATAACAAAAATAACATTTTTTCAAATTAAAGTGCAGATTTACTCATCGCTGTGCTTTTAACACCACCCAGCCCTCCCGCGGCGAAATCACACATCTTTACCTCAACATCCGTTGACCGGGGGAGGAAAAAAACCTGCAAAGGAAGGGGCTGGGGGCGAAGTTTTTCATTCATTAATGATACGTTCAGTGAATAAATACTAAAGTGCGATATAAGTAGGGGGTGGTAAATGAAAAAAGCTTCATCCAATAAACATGCATGGTTGGAAATTGCCTTGTTTGTTCTTTTTTCTTATGGGCTAAACTATGCGCTTCTAAGTTGGGGTCAAGATTCTATCTTACCTTGGGCGGTGCGTGAACTAATAAAAAAGTGGGGATTGTTAATCCAGATGTGGATACCAGGCATTTCGTCAATCGTACTCAGGATTCTGTTTAAAAGCGGGTTTAAAAACATCGGTTTGAAGTTTGGAAATAAAATCTTCTGGTTTCTGGCATTTGGAATTCCTTTTTTCACGACGTTATTTTCTTACCTGATCGTCCTTTTAGCTGGAGACCTAACTTTAATTACAAGTTTATCAAGGATAATCTATCATGATCCTTTGAAACTTTTTGGAATTAATTGGCCTGAATATTTCCCAAACATTCCGATTTTGATGCTTTTAAGTAGACTAATCATAATTTTGACAATCGGTATGTCTGTAAACTATGTTCTCTGCTTTGGAGAAGAATTAGGGTGGAGGGGCTATCTTCAACAACGAATAATTAAAACCGGATTTAAATATCCTTATTTTTTGTGTGGACTCATCTGGGCGGGCTGGCATATGCCGTTTTCCGGGTATTTTAATACTCCCGATCTTTTACATGGCTATCAATCTGCTCAATTTTTGATCAATGTTATACTTCTTGGGATTTTGATTGGAAAAATCCAAATATTCTCAGAGAGTATCTGGATATCCACTTTGTTTCATACATCTCATAACTTGATCAACTTTGAGCTGTTGCCGGCTTTTTTTTACATGCAATTATTGTTTATTGTATATCGGGGAAAATGGGGTTGTTATGAGTGTTTTTTATGGTTGCATGATCCTCTTGTTGTCTCGTTACCAGGCTCATTTATTAAAATACACCTCCTCGAATAACAATAAATCGGTTGAGTAATGACAAGCTTTTTAAATTCCTTTGCCATCTCAAAGAGTGATCGGGCGGCCGGAATCTTTTCGGCAATTTTTGTTTTTTCTCCCGATTCGAT
>JAJTBH010000441.1 GCA_021287005.1 Anaerolineae bacterium | reverse complement strand
TCCGGAATGTAATAAAAGGAACCCGCCGATTAATCCGCCCAGTGCGCCGGCCGGCATGTACCAGCGCAGCAAGTGTTTTTGATCCTTTAAATCCTTCCATTGCGACCAGATGCCGCCAACATAACCGGGGCAGAGCGCCACGGTGTTGGTTACATTAGCTGCAACCGCCGGCAAACCGATAAAGGTGAGGGTCGGAAAAGAAACCAGTGTACCGCCGCCTGCCATGGCATTAATAAAACCGGCAGCCAGAGCCCCCAACCCGGCCAGAATGAAACCGAAGATGTCGATCTGCATTGATATGTTCCTCTCGAAAAACCGGGAATTAGTTTACACGTCCATTTTCTTAATTATTATACACAATGAAACCGGTTCATTTCGGATTTGATGTGCCCGGGCCTGATAGAACATCCTGATGAAAAACATGCGGGGTAAAAAATTCTGCTTAAATTATTGCATTATTTTCTTACAAACTACTGCTCCCCTCTTTCTTTTTTTCGTAAGAATGAGTACTATATTCATATTACAAATTTAAGGGGTACTATTCACTCATGAACAGCCAGGAAACCTTTGAAATCGTTTTGAATCTAACACGAAATTTTAGTCTGGCCCTTTTAATCCTCCTGGTGCCTTCAGAGTTTTTTTTCTTTCTGCAAAAACGAAATTCTTTATACGTATCCATTTTTATCGGGGTTCTGTTAGGTGTCATTTCTCTGGTTACACGTTTGAGTCCCGTATATCTTACTCCCGTGGTCAAGATGGATACCCATATCCTTCTGACCATCATTGCCGGTGCAGTTGGCGGCATTCCGGCGGCTCTAACCGCAGCCGGTTTAATTATTCTCTCCGGTTTGTTGGTGTTTAATGAAAACATGCTTGTTTTAGGCGCAACCACATTCAGCGCCATGCTGCTCGGAATCGCATTCCACTGGCAAAAAGGCAACTTTAAAAAACTTAAACTTCCTTTTCATTTAATCCTGGCAGTGGTGGTTTCCATTTGCAGCCTGATTTTTATCCCCATAATGCGCCCCGCCGTAAGAACGGCCATTTTACCTATTGCCATTCCGGTATGTATTTTGTATGGCACCTTCACGGCAATCCTCAGCAATCTGTTTTCGCAGGTGGTCGATCATGCGCGTTTATCCCAACGCAGCATTCAATTAAACCGCGCCTTGAATATGACTCGCGAATGCGACCGCGCTCTGGTGCGGGCAACGGAAGAAACGGCGTTACTCGAAAACATCTGCCAGATCATTGTTCACAGTAATCCGGATTTTATGGTGTGGGTGGGATACCCGCAGCATGATGAAAATTCTAAAATTATCCCGGTTGCACGTGCCGGACAAAATATTGAGTACCTTAATCAAATCAGCCTCTCCTGGGAAAACAATCCACTGGGGAATGGTCCGGCCGGACAGGCCATTCGAAACCGGAGTTATTATTTATGCCGGGATATTCCCAATGACAGCAGTTTCTTCTGGAAACAAATCGCTTTAGATTACGGCCTCAAATCGGTTATTTCGCTGCCTCTCTTGGATGGAGAAAGCGTATTGGGTGTGATCTTAATTTACGCCAACCGTGTGGATGCATTCGATCACGAAGAAATTTTGTTATTAAACGATCTTTCCAATGACCTGGCCTTTGGTATTAAATCGCTGCGGCTCAAGGCAGAAAACGAAACTTTCCAAACAGCTTTGCAGCAGTCGGAAAGACAGTTGTCGTCCATCTTTGAAGTAATCCCCGAATCCATCATGATATTCACACAAGATGGAGAAATACTTGCAGTTAATTCAGGCTTTACCCATTTCACCGGTTATACCCCGCAGGAAATCCTTCACATGTCCAATTTAACCGGTTTGATCTGGGCTGACCCTCAGAATCTGGGCAGGGTCAGTCGGTTTATAGAAGAAAATGGACTGTTAACCAACTTTGAAGTTCAATTAAGGCGAAAAAATGGCGAATATGCTCCGGTCTTGATGCAGGCTGTCTCCATTCAATATAACGGGCAAAATTGCATTCTGGCCATCAGCGCCGACATTTCAAGCCTGAAACAATCCGAGGCGGATCTGCGGCGCAGTGAAAACATCAAACGTATTTTGATCGATTCAACCGACGACCTGGTGGTATTAATTAACATCGAAGGCATCATACTTGAAGCCAATGAGGCTACAGTCGCTCATTATAAAATGAGCCGCAATCAAATCATTGGAAAGCCGGTTTTTGATCTGTTCTCTCCCGAAGTGAGCCATCGCCGTCACATTCATTTTGAAGAGGCTATCAAAAACAAACGTTCGGTTCGTTTTGAAGATTACAATAATCAACGTTGGTCTGAAATTATTGTCTCACCGGGTTTAAGTGATCAGCAGGAATTTTTGTACCTTTCAGTGGTATCGCGCGATATTACTGCCCGAAAAAACGCAGAGAAAGCCCTTCAGCAAAGCGAAGAAGCTTATCGTTCACTGGCAGCCACCCTCGAAAACCGCATATCCAATCGCACCGGTGAACTGGAAGTATTGTATAAAGTTTCATCAATTTTTAATTCCAACCTGGCGCTTAAAGACATGCTGGAGCGTGTTCTGGCGCAAACCGTGGAAGGTATTCACGTGCAGCAGGGTACCCTCTATTTGCTGGGGAAATCGGGCTCTCTTTTAAATGATCTTAACCTGGCTGCCGCTTACGGCATGTCTGAAATTATGAAAGCCGGCGTTTTTACCCCCGACTGCCCGATCATAGAAGTCGCCAGTACTCGCGAGAACCTCTATCTGGCGGATATGTCAAAAATAAATTCGTGTATTTTTTGCCCCGGTTCTTCCATGAAAACTTCCGGTCAAACCCGCTCTTATTTGGGAATTCCTTTAAATACATATGGCAAAATGATCGGCGTTTTGAATATTTATGGTAAAGTTGGACATTCTTACAGCAAGGATGATATCAATCTGCTTGAAACCCTGGCCGATTTAATGGCCATATCGGTTGAAAATTATCGTTTGCGCGAAAATAATATGGAGTGAATGATTAAATGCAATCTGAATTCTGGAAAACAAAGTCGCTGGCAG
>JAJTBH010000440.1 GCA_021287005.1 Anaerolineae bacterium | reverse complement strand
GGGGTAATCATATAGCGGCATGACGCCAATATCAATTTGTTTAATCAGTTCCGGGATCTCGTTATCGACGTAGTCGGGAATATCAATAATATTGATACCTTTAACCCGATTAAGTGGCTGGCTGTTCTTTTTGGACCCGGCAATTAAGATGTTTAGTGAATAACCTTTCTCTACCAGGCGAGTTATGGGCTCTACCAGAATCTCCAGTTGCTTCAACATGGATGCCCCCCCAACCCAGCCAATGCAAAGCGGTTTGTGCTCCGATATATCGTCCATTGTGTTTGAATCATAGTGTTTGATGGTTACGCTTCCGGGCATAAAGATTGCCGAGGGGTTATATTGTCTGGCAAAATTGACCAGAACCTGGCTGCCTGCCATAACCTTCCATGAAGATTGAATCATTTTCTGCGTTTGTTTTTGGCGTCTTATATACAATGCGTCATCGAAGTCGAATACGATCCGTTGATTTAAAAGAGATAATAAATGAATATACCAGGTGGGCGTTAATACTGATTGAAAATAGACGACATCATATTTTTTTGACCATACCAATATTTTAAACATGTATATCCATTGGTGTGGAAACCCACTGGCATGGATTAATGAACGAAAAATAAAATCGATGATTTTTTTTCTTCCAAACCAGGATGTATCCAGCCATTCCAGCCAGCGTTGAACGCGCGGCGAATTGAAATTTATCCAACGGTATTGAATACCGGCCTCATGCAGTAAATTAAAATAACGTTCGACACGTACTATGCCGCTTGGAAAAAAAGGGATACAAACAACAACAAAAAGAATATTCAAAACATCACTTAATTCAGCATCAAGGGAATTATTAGTTTAACATCAGTTTTGGTTTAGGCAGTAAAAACCATAAGGCGCTCGATGCCTAAAGAAGGTTTAATAGGGCGAAAGCAATAAACAAGCACTTCGCACAGCACATTTACAATAAAATTATTCATACTGCGATGACGACTGCGTTTAATCTGAGAAATATTTTTCAATTGATCAATGGTGATCTCAATAATATCTCTCCTGCGTAACATAATCCGGTCTAAATGGAGCATGATCCGATTTTTTATATTGGATTTGAGCCTGGTGATAAAGCGGATGCCATGATCTACCAGTAATTGGGACACCAGTAAATTGGAAAGGTAGCCTTTGTCGCCATAAACACTGCCAAAAAAGTCATTGAGCAGGCCTGGAACAGGTTTACGATCATCCACTGGAAGTCCTCATCTTATCCAAAACTGATGTTAGTTTATATTTTAACCTAACTTAACCTAACCTATTAGTGAATCAAAACCGGAGAATATGCGTTCAGCTTTAATCGACCGTTGTTCCGCATATATTGGCTTTAGTAATAATGTCAGTGAAATTAATTTTAGTAAATTTTCCCCCGGCTGAAATGCAAGAAACTTCCTTTCTGTTCTGGTTAAAAACTTCGCCTTTTTCTCCCGCCCGAAATTCACGCCATATCTTAAACGCATAGAGGGGAACTATATGTAAAGCGTCCTTCAGCGGATCATACATTCGGGAGCCGGGATAAAACGGCATTTAGATATTTGTAGAAAAATTAAACTTAAAAAACCTTTTTGCCCGGTGTTTATAAGTAAAAAGTGAGCCGTTAACCTGAATGGTTGGAATGTAATGTGGGCGGTCTTTTACCCGGCCATCAGCCCACAAAAGAGGGTTTAGCCGTTTCGCCGGATGGTTCAGAAGGCGATTTAACCTTGCGAGCCGGTTTGTTCATAAACGGTTTCTCAAACAGGAGGAACATGATCGAACAAATCACCAGAGTAACGCAACTGACGATTAAAAATTGAATCGCAAATTCAATAGCAACCGGCAAATGCAGCCGTTCCAGTAAACTTTCAAACCTGGGCACCAGCATCTCGACTACACCGTTATGATAAAGATAAATCGAATAACACATACCCCCGATAATCACGATCCATTGACGAGTGAAAAAGAAGTTACTGATTTTTCCTTTAAAAACACCGATATAAAATATCAGAATCGGCAGAGCCAGCCATAATTCCGGCACCGGCGCATAAAACATGATTGCAAGCATTAACGATAACCCCGCCAGAGACAGTAAATCCCAGATAAATGTTTTTTGAGAATGTTTTAAGTAATCCAGATAGATATCTGCCAGTAAAAACCCACTTAAAAAGAACTGAAACTGTCCCAACAGGTTTAACCATGAAGCAATCCCTGGTAATAGCTCGGTGAGCGGAAAAACACCGGCCAGGATAATAATTAGTGCCAAAACTATTTTCCTTAAATATCCGTTTTTGATAATAAAAATCATTGCCAGTAGCGGTACCAGAACATAAAACTGAACTTCAATTTCCAGGGACCAGGCAACAATGTTGATCCGGCTCATTTCGCCGAAAATGATATTATGTCCGTAAATTAAACTGGCTCCCAGGTAAACCAATTGGTTGACCCAGTCTCTTCCACGCAGCACAAACCTGACTAAAAAGATTAGCAGCATTGAAATAATGTAAGGGGGTTCAATCCGTTTTAGACGCCGAAGATAATATCTTTTTAAGGAAGGTTTTTTGTTTTCCAACCCGGAATAAAAACTGGCAAAAGGAATAGCCAGAATAAACCCGCTGATAACAAAAAATAACTCTACTCCCCATTTTCCTTGAGAAACTAATTTAACCAAAAAACTGTTTTCACCTGCTTCTGTCCAACCCGGCACCTGTGTCGTGCCCATTTTGCCGGTAGCCGACAGGTAAGACCCCACAAGGTGATATATAAAAACCATACCGATTGCCAGAAAACGCAGCCCATCAATTTCCGCCACAAAATCACCGGTAGAAGTAACGCGAGATAATTTATTTGCGAGCCAGTTAATTAAATTTTTCATAGGTCCCCCTGGTAGAAAAATGAGAGTTATATAAAAACAGCAGCTATCAGCCCGTTTCAGTATTTTTCAGGATTATTGTTTTTATGATCAACCTTCAACCTTTTTTTTAAACTACAATCTTAAAATTTTTAAAAAACAAAAAGGGTTTATTGATAAACCGATTGTATTTAAAGAAGGTT
>JAJTBH010000439.1 GCA_021287005.1 Anaerolineae bacterium | reverse complement strand
CCGGGGATGTTGCCGGGCGACGAGTTGCGGCTGGCCGGGCAGGGCGAGCCGGGCCGGCACCGCCTTGGGCGCCAGCACCTGCGGGCGTTCATTAAGCATCTCGGCTGACTGCACCGCTCCGCGGCCAACCACCCAGAACTGGTTAAGGTTTTGTTTTGATACCATCTGCGGATGGATTAAAAGTCGTTCGGCCGGCGGCTGCCAGCCTGCCGTCAGGTGGTTAAACAGGTGAATCACCGGGTCATAACCCTGGGCAAATGGATTCTGCGAAACGTTGGCATTAAAGAAACCCTGCTCAATCCTCTTCGCCAGATCGTCGGATAAGTCGTGCGAAACGACCTTGATTTTTCCCCGCTGATGCATGGATTCTATATAATCCGAGAGCAGCGAGGCCGAAATGGAATCGGCCCCATAACAACCCACCAGGTCAGGGTAAGCCGCCAGGCAATTTTGAATATCACGAATAACTTCTTCATTACTCAAACCCGATGAACTGAGCATGCGCACCACCTGCATGCCGGGGTATTTTTCGGTCAATTTGTTGCGAAAACCGCCCATGCGCAGCTTAATGTTATCCTGTGCCATGTATCCGATGATCATGATTTTGCCCGAACCGGCGGTAATCTGGCCCATTATTTCACCCGCCATCTGGCCTTCCTGAAATGAATCGGTGCCGACATATAACAATCGCTCGCAGGGTTCATCCGTTATCCAGTTATATGAACGAAAACAGGCTGATATGCCATTTAAAACCCTGTTCATCAATTGCCGCAAAACCGTCTGCCCGCCTGACGATTCATTCATTAAATTTGTTTCAAGACTTAAACGCCGGGTAAAATCACCCTGGGTCAGGTCTGTTATGGCCGACGTTAAAATCGGAATTTCTTTTTCAGCCAGCGCCGAGCCGATTTGTGCCAGGTCGCCATCATGATCTTTAAAACGGGTCATCAAGGTCCACACCCATAATTCAAACGCCAGTCCCAACAGACCAATCCAGGCCAACCATTGTGCAGTTTGATTATTTATCCATCCCGCTGTCTGCCCGATAAAGATTAAACCGGTTAGACCCGATGCCAAAAAAACACAACCCGCAACCATAAATACCCATACCCTGACCGAAATACGGTTAAATAGAGAATCTATACTGGTCATGAAGATCTCCAATTTTAAATTGTGACGATTGAATATTGACCGGGGTTGTTCCTTTGCCCGCCTTATTGACCCCATATAAACATTACAGTTTTATAACTTTATTATATAACAGATTAAAAGTAGAATTACTCCGGAATTACACAAAAACGGGGTAACATACGACATAAAAAGTGATCCTGTTTACGGGTATAATTCATAAAAAGCGAACTTTTGATGTATACAAGGAGATTCTCATGCACGAACTAACGGAACCCTTGCGTCTGGAAACCATTTATCGCGATTATGTCTGGGGCGGCAATCGCCTTAAACCCGGGCACGCACCCATTGCAGAAGCCTGGGTCGTTTACGAAAACAACAAAATCTTAAACGGCCCATTAACCGGAAAAACCCTGTCTGAGGCTGCCGAAATTTACGGCGTCGACCTGCTGGGTAAAAGCAGCGTGGACTCAACCGGCAAACGCTTCCCTTTGTTAATTAAACTGCTTGACTGCGCCCAATGGCTTTCACTGCAAGTACATCCCGATAATACGCTGGCCGAAAAACTGGAAGGCCCCGGTCAATTTGGCAAAGCCGAAGCCTGGTATTTCATTGATACCGAAGATGGCTCCGAAATCCTTTGCGGGCTTAAACCGGGCACCTGTTCTGAGGAACTGGAAGAAGCCATTCGCAATCATACGGTATTGCACCAGATGCAGCACCTGCATCCCCGCGCCGGCGATTCCATTTATATCCGCCCGCGCACCATTCATGCCCTCGGCCCCGGTCTGTTGGTTTATGAAGTGCAGCAAACCTCCAACTGGACTTATCGCGTTTGGGATTGGGACCGCCCGGCCACAGCCGAACGCCCATTGCATATTGAAAAATCCCTGGTCGCCGCCGACCCGGCCCTCACGGGTCAACTGATTTCTGCACCTCAGGGCAACGACGGCATCGTTCACCGCCTGGTGGAAAATGCTTATTTTGACCTGGATTTAATTGAAACGCTTAATCAAACACTCACCCTTGATACGGCTGGTTTATCTTTCCACGCGCTGACCATCGTCAGTGGCGCCCTGTGGGTTGAAGGTTCAAACTGGCAGCAGCCGCTGACGGCCATGCAAAGCCTGTTAATTCCGGCCAATGCAGGCAGCTACCGTTTAACGCCTGAAAGTAATTGTAAGGTACTTAAAGCACAGGTGCACCGCGATTAAGAGTAAAAAAACATGAAAACTGAAGAATTACCGACTGCTTCACTTAAATACCCCTGTGAATTTCCAATTAAAGTGATTGGAGATAACCAGGAAGGTTACCTGCCTATGGTGATTGCCATATTGCAGGAACATGTGCCTGATTTAAACGTGGATGCCGTTACCAGCAAACCCAGCAGCGGCGGCAAATACCTTTCCGTTTCCGCAACCTTCACCGCAAAAAGCCGCAGCCAGTTGGATGATCTCTACCGCGCTTTGAGCGCACACCCCAACATCCGCTGGGTGCTGTAAATAAAATTTTTGCAGAGGCGTCCTCAATAAATTTAAGTTGAATCGCCTCTGCACTTATGTTATAAATAGCTTAATCATCAACAATTTAAACGGCTGTGTTTCCTGGAGTCGCATATTTACAAACGCCGTATCCAGCTCGCAACCACAACCCGATCTGCAAAACAAATGGGCTGCCTGTTGCTCCAGATTTATCCCGGAGAGCGAGGTGTACGATGACTGTCATCACCGTTTCACGTCAGTTTGGCAGCGGGGGGGATGAGATTGTAAATAATGTCTGCCAGAAAACTGGATACCACCAGTTTGGTAAATTCCAAATCAGCCAGGCCGCCTTTGAGGCGGGGCTGTCCAGTCCAGAATCCATTGATTATTCCGAAGATAATTACAAAGTAAAAAATTTTATCGAGCGTTTATTTAAACGCCCGGCGCGCGTTACCCAGGTGC
>JAJTBH010000438.1 GCA_021287005.1 Anaerolineae bacterium | reverse complement strand
CTGGCGACGCTGGCTGTGGTGGTGTTTTTCCTGCTGCGCGACCCGCTGTGGATAGACGAGCCCAATCCCGCCGCAATGGCAGCGCTTGAATAAACATTCGACCATAAAACCCCATGCGGGACATGAAACCCAATCATTAATAAAAATCCGCCCCTTGTTTGTAAGGGGCGGATTTTTTACTGAAAAATATTTACAAATTAAGCTTGCGGCAGGTCCACAGGTTCGCCGGCGAGAATGCGGGAAACGCGGCGGGCGAAGGTGGTGGTACGGCCATTGGCATAACCGGTGAACAGGTTGGGGTAGGTGTGGGCAAAATAGCTGCCGGAGGAGTCACCGACGATGTGCAGGCCTTCGAAGGGCTCATTCATTGCATCCATCGGGCGCATCTGGGTGTCGATGCGGATACCGTCGAGGGTGCAGAGCAGCCAACCGGTCAGGCGAATGCCGTAATACGGAGCGGCAGAGAGGGGCTTAAGGCGATAGGAATCTTTGAAGAAATCTTTGTCTTCGCCGGCTTCGGCCAGTTCGTTGTAGCGGGCGACGGTCGCGCTAAAGGTTTCGGCGGGGATGTTCAGTTTTTCAGCCAGTTCGGCGGGGGTGCTGCCGGTTTGCAGGTGACCGCTGTCCTGTAATCCTTTTAAGATGCCGGTCCATTCTTCTTTGATCTTGGTCAGATCGGTTCCGGTCGGGGCAAGGCCGGCGGTCTTAAAGACGTCATTCTGGCTGCCGTTGGGGAAGGGATAGATGCGGGAGCAGCCGGTGGTCTCAAATTTAGTTACCTGTTCGAACCAGTTTGAGTCCATGATGGCACAATAGGTCGCACCGGGTTGTTTGGCGGCGGCATGCAGGATGAAATCGTAGGGTAAGGATTCATTGGTGAAACGCTCGCCCAGCAGGTTCACTTTGAGCCAGGGCTGTGAGCCGAGCCAGAAGAAACCGGGTTTGGTCATGGTGGCGGGGGTTTCATTGGGCAGCAGACCCATGCGGTCGAAGAGCATGGAAGAATGGTTTTCGTCCATGGCGGCGCCCATCCACAGGCAGGCTTTAATGCCATCGCCGGTATTGGTGCCGGGGGTGGGTTTGGTCATGATCATCACATCGGCGGGCTGGAGGGCATTTAACATGTCGGGGTTGCCCTGGTAACCGCCGGCGGCGAGCACGATGCCTTTTTTGCCAACGTAGCGGGTATATTTGCCGTCTTTGCCCTGGGCAATGGCAGCCGTGACTTTTTTGCCTTCATGTTCAAACTTAACAAATGAAGTTTCGAAACGGATTTCGCCGCCCAGTTCTTCGATGTATTTCTGCATCACTTTGGAGCCATCGCAGCCGTCATCAAAATAGGCGCTGTGGCCGGTGGGGAACTTGGGGTAGGTGGTGGGGGCAAAATTGGGTTCGTAACCGCCTTCATAAAGGAATTTGCCGCCGCGTTTTTCGAGCAGTTCGCCGATCCAGGTGATGGCGGCGCCGCTTTCATTGGCCCAGATGGTTGGCAGGCGTTGGTCAATGCGGTTGGCGCTGTATAAAGCATGGTAGTGCAGGATGGCGGCTTTATCCAGTTCAACACCTTCGGCCTTTTGCCACTTGGAACCAATGGAACCCCAGTCGTTGCGCAGGGTGCTGACGGTGTCTTTCTTTTCCAGAACGATAACCTTCAGTCCTTTTTCGAGGCAGGAGGCTGCCACATACTGGCCGCCTGTGCCGGCGCCGATGATGATGACGTCACTTTCAACGGTGTTGTCAACTTTGCCGATTTCGGGTTCTGCGCCCAACCAATCGACACTGGCGGTTGAGGCTTCGGGTTTCGCTTCGCCCTCGGCGGGGGTTGCGGCAACCTTGGGTGTGCAGCCGGCGACGCCCATGGCGATACCACTACCGCCAACGACCAGCGCGCTTTTTAAGAAATTACGACGACTGATATCTACTTTCTTCACCATTTTCTCTCCTTTGATCCTACATTTATATAAAATTTATCGCCCTAAAACTTTTACCCGATCTTTTTGCTTTGAAACTGAGATGTTGATTTAAGTAATAATTTGAGCGTTTTTAGCTTTTTTTATCCATGACAATTTATGAATTTTTTGGGATTTTCAAATTAACTTTTTTCAGTATAATGAAATTGTCATCCTAATCCATCACCTAAACGAATGATTGAAGGATTACCTGAAGAATGATTCAACGCGGTATTACGGCAAATATAGAAAAGAATCAGACAGTACCACAATTTATTGCCCCCCCTGATGAAACTGTACTTCAGACGAAGCTGGAAATCCCAAACCTGACAACCAAGGTGCTGCGGCGTTCCAGACTAACTTCGCTTTTTGGCAAACCCGGGGCGCGCAAACTGACGGTCATTACGGCTCCAGCCGGTTATGGAAAAACAACCTTGCTGGGAGAATGGCTTTCTTTAACTTCGTCATACAATCAGCGCACTGCCTGGGTGACGCTTGATATTTTTGACAATGCGCCTTTCCGCTTCTGGTTTTATTTAACTGCGGCCATACGGAATGCTTTTCCTACTTTAAAATTTAAAGTCGAATCACTGCTCTCGCATGGATATGAATCATCCATCGCCACCAACCTGATTCCGCTGATAAATGAAATCGACAACCTGCCTTTTTATTTAAACATCATTCTGGATGATTACCACATCATTAAAGACCCGGTCATTACCGAGAGTCTGATTTATTTTATTGAACATCAGCCGAAGAATCTTCATCTTATTATTGCCAGCCGCGTGCGCCCGGATATTCCCATGGCGCGTTTGCGCACCCAGGGACGGTTAATCGAACTTACCGCCGATGACCTGGCGTTTTCGTTTGAAGAGGTGTGCAGTTATTTAAACGATTCGATTAAACGCCAACTGACGGCAAATGAGATTGTGAAGATTTTTGAAAATACGGAGGGTTGGATTGCCGGCCTGAAAATGACCGCAATTACCTACCAGACAAGAAATGAACTTTATGAGAGCAGTTTTACCGATATTCAAAATAACGCGACTTTTTCGGAATATTTTCTCGAAGAAGTATTAAAAAACATCAATCCCGAGTTACAGGAATTTTTGCTTAAGACATCCCTCT
>JAJTBH010000437.1 GCA_021287005.1 Anaerolineae bacterium | reverse complement strand
ATCGTTATAAGCCAGATCATCCACCCATTCCAGGCTGACATAAGGCAGTTGTTCAACGGCATTTTCGCCCTGCGGTGTGTCGCCAAAATCATTTTGCAGGAGCCCGTAAATATTTACGGCCTGTTCATATTGTGCCTTTTTACGCAGATCAACCGCCCATTCCGCATAAATTTGTGCCAGCTTTAAATGCAGTTCGGCTTGTGAAATGGAAAGCGTATTTTCTCGGACCAGGTTCTGATAAGCCTGTACGGCGCCGGCATAATCACCGGCAGCGTAACTGCTTTCCCCCAGGTGTAAATAGAGGGTATCCATCCGTTCGGCGGTGGGCTGCACTTCGTCCAGGTCGCCAAATTCCGCTTGAAGATACTGGTAAGCTGAAAGCGCTTCGGACCAATTTTTTAAATCATAATCCGCCTGTGCTTTGGCAAAATAAGCGGCGGCCACGCGGCGTTTTGCATCCGGCGCCAGTGACGTGTCGGCATACAGATTAAGCACTTTGCGATAGACGTTGGCCGCATCCATATAAGAACCGATCTGATAAAGTTGATCGCCCCAGGTTATGATAATCCCGGCGGCCTGTTCGTTATTTTGCCGGTGTATTTGTTCATCCGGGTTTGATGCCGATATGGCAGCCAGTATTTCCAGGGCATGTTCATAATCGGCGCCAATGGCCAGGGTTTGCGCCCAGCCCTGACCGGCTTGAACCTGCACCCGGTCTGCCTCCGGCTTCAGGGAAGAGGTGGAAAGCAATTTTAAATAGTTCAGAGCCTCTTCGTAATATCCCATCTGAACTTCTCGTTGAGAATATAACAACAATTCACACTCGACAGTGTATTTTTCCACATGATCCAAAACGGGCAGCAGACTGAAACGATACAGGTTTTGATAACGCGAAAAATCAATCGAGGCGGACTGGCAATCTCCCTTTTGGAAAGCCTGCATGGCCCGTTCATAAACACCGGCAGCGGCAAAACGATAAAAAAAGAAACCGCTCCAGCTCAACAAACAGGCAAACAAACCCAGGACGGGCAGCAGCCAGGCCGCAGAAAATCGGTCAGGGGTTTTTGAAGCCAGGTTCCAGGCATCCAGCATGGCCAAAAAAAGCCAGAGAACCAACAAAATCACCCACAAAACCGGGTTTTGATAGGCCCGCACCAGAACCGCCAGCATCCAGAGCGCCATGCTGATTAGCAGATAATTTTTCCAACGATCCCAATGACGTAATACGGCGTACCCCAACCCTAAACCGCTGAGGTTTAACAAAACAAAACCACCCAGATAAAAATAACGCTGTCGCATAAACCTCGTTAAATACCATCCTCTTTTAACATTATCCCCACTATAACATAAATCGGATCACACAAAAAACAAAACAACAGCGATTAAAACCTAATTTTTAAACGCTGTTGTTTGGGTCGTTTTTAAATCTATTATTTTAGCTGACGCATCTGCGGTTTTATCAGTTGAATGATAACGGTAACCACGATTAATATCACGCCGCCGATACCCACTGCGACCGGTTCACCGATCCAGCTTGCTACCAAACCCAGAATTAATGAGCCCAGAGAAGAAAAACCGAACAGAATCAGGCTATAAATCGACATAACTCTGCCGCGCAGGTCGTCGCTGACATAAGTTTGAATCAGGGCATTACTGGCATTCACCGCCAGCATAAAACCGAAACCAAAAACGGTAATCACCAGCAAAGAGGCCGGCAGCCAGCTCATAAATGAAAAGACCAGCAAACAAACCGACATGACCACACCGCCGATGCTCCATAAAATACCTTTAACCTGCTTTGAAACCAAATAAGCCAGCAGCAAAGCCGCAACCAATGAACCCACACCACGCGCCGACAACAAATAACCGTTATAAGTCACATCGCCGCCCAACACGGTGGTGGCCCAGGCAGGCAGCAGCGCTACCAGACCCATGCCCAACATGCCAATCAGACACAGGTAAAAGAAAATTACCCTTTGGGTGTCGCTGTGCATTACAAACTGAAAACCCGCCGCTATTTCCTTCAAAGCAGACTCACTACGTTCACGCGGCGGCAGCGGTTTGATATGCATAAGAACCAGGCCAATAATGACGGCAATAAAGGTTAAACCGTTGATCAAAAAACACCAGGCCGCGCCAAAAATGGCATAAGTGATCCCCGATACGGCCGGGCCTACCACTGTGGCCAGGTTAAACATCGAGGCATTCAAAGCTATGGCGTTGGGCAAATCCTCCCGGTCAACCAGCTCAACCACAAAAGACAGGCGCGCCGGTCCATCAAAAGAGTTAGCCACCCCCAGTAATAATGCCAGCACAATGATCATCCAGGGCTGCACCACATTCATAAAAACCAGCGCCGATAAAATGAGCGCCAGAATCATCATGCTCGTCTGCGTAAAGAGCAAAAGCGTGCGGCGTGAAAGACGATCTGAAATGACACCGCCGTAAAGGGTGAAAATGATGGTTGGAATGCCAGCGGCAAAAGAAACATAACCCAGGTATGCCGGGTCATGGGTTAATTCAAAAACCAGGTAACCCTGAGCCGTGGTCTGCATCCAGGTGCCTACCAGGGATATTAACTGACCAAAAAACCACAGGCGGTAATTTCGATGCCTGAGCGCAATAAAGGTATTGTTGAGTCTGGCAACAAGCTGTTTTGAATAAGTTGATGGTACCATTGAAGTTAAAATTAATTTCCTTTACATGCATACCGGTCAGGCTGGTCAAAATAAGTCATGTCGGCATATCCGGCATAAATCTTTCCGGAATGTTTAACGCCTGCCGGAATAAAATAACGATCACCTTTTCGAAAGGTGGAAAAAACGCCGTCGATGATTAAATCAATGCGGCCTTCAAAAACCACTCCCCACTGCGCCGCATGCGCATGTTCGGGAAGATCGATATCCTGGCTGAAGACCATAAAAATGATCTGGTGGTCGGGAGCTTGCGAAAGATAGGCGGTTACACCCGGCAAGGGAATGTCAGCCTGGGGCAGGCTGGTAACCGGAGGCGGAAAGAGTGCTTCGAACATGGTTACTTAACCTCAAAAGGATATTCTGAAACAAAATCGTTATTAACCCAAACGCTGATGGCATAATTCCCGGCGGTCAGGCCGGCGCGTTTGACACAACGGGT
>JAJTBH010000436.1 GCA_021287005.1 Anaerolineae bacterium | reverse complement strand
ACAGGTTCACCCGGCGGCAGTGATGGTGGCGGCGCTGGTGGGTTTAAACTGGTTGGGTATTATCGGCGTCATTCTGGCTGCGCCGGTGCTGGCAACCATAAAGCTGTTGGGAACTTACGCGTTAATGAAATTAATGGATAAAAACCCCTGGGATTATATTGTGGCGCCGCCATCCAAACCCGACACACCCCCGGTTAGCGAAAAGATAAAAGATTTTTTGAATTTTATGTTTGAATTATTTAAAAAGTTGGCGGAAAAAATTCGATCTTAAACAAATTCGCTCTGAAAGCATATTGTGTGGGATAATTAAGGTGTCTGAAAGAAAACTTTTCATATTTGTTTATTTACTTAAAGGAGATTTTTATGAGTTCACCTATTGATCCCAAAACCAAAACATTGGCTGAGACCGAAAATTATATGATCTGGCAGGCTGATGAGCCGGATGGTGAAGTAACCTATCACGTCGAATTAAATAATATCACCCTGCATTTCTTCCAGGAAGAATGGGACGAGTTTTTAACCCTTGCGAAATCTTTAGAGGGTTAGTTTTTAAAATAAATCAGCAATTTTCCGGTTAATCCGGAAAATTGCTGATGATATTTCGGTTCAAACAATTCGATTAAAACAGCACAGACGCCAGTTCAGAGCGATACTGGCGAGTCTGAGGGTCGCTCTCTCCCAACAATTCCAACAAACCCAAATACACCTGTCGAGCCAGCCCCTCGCGGTAATTTTTTTCACGCCGGATGACATCCAACAGGCCATCCAACGCGGCGGGGATATTTCCACGCGATGCCAGACGAATACAATTGGCATAAGTGGCATCGTTCTCTTTATCATCGGGTAAAGTTCCACGATGTAAGGCATCGAGTGTCTCGGCCAGAGGCAATAATTTTTCTGCCTGGCTGTATTGTTTGCTGGCCGGAAAGTGGCTCAAAATGGGCAGAGCTTCGGATGCTTTTCCCTGACCCAGTAATGCGATTGACAGGCCTAGAATGGCATCCAACTGACCGGGGTCTTGTGTGAGAATATCTTTAAACTCCAACTCGGCATCCCGCCACTGGTGTTCGGCCAGGATGCTCTCAGCTTTTTCAACGGCAAGGCTGATCGGGCTGGGCGGCATGAGTTTACTTAAAAATTCCCGAATACGAATTTCAGGAATTGAGCCGACAAATTCCCCGACTACCTGTTCCTGTACAAAGGCTTTAATAGTGGGCAGACTGCGCACGCCAAACCGTAATGCCAGGTTGGGATTCTGATCGGTATTTACTTTGGCTAATCTAAAAAATCCATTGCCTTCGCGGGCGAGGTTTTCTAGAAGCGGACTTATAATTTTGCAGGGCTGGCACCAGGGAGCCCAAAAATCCACAATCACGGGAGTGTTGAGGGAGTATTGCATCACTTCATATTCAAAATCGGTTTCGGTGACATCGATAATGAAATCGGGACTCATGTTTATTCTCCTTCATCGCCAGAAATGGAGGCCGGTTGGTCAACGCGGACTACTTCTCCATGAACATTAATTATCACTCTGAATCCCATCATGCCCATATAAGCACGTGCATTTTCTGGTAATCCGGTGTGTAAAATGGTTTCAATCTGTTCATCCATATGTTTTAACTGGTTTTCAATCATGGCTTTCGTGAAAATATCCACCTGGCCGAGCATTTTTGCAGTTTGTTCAGCTATTAGCGTTTCATTTCCTTTGACCTGTCCCATCATGGTTTTTAATACCTGACGATCAACTTCAACTGAAGGGACATGGCGTTTAAAACCAAAATCGTCAACCACATAACAAGGCTCATTTCCAATATAAGCCACTTCCACCGGGCTGTCTTTTTCGTCAAATATTAATCCGGGTAACAAAGGTTGGTAAGGCATAAAATACTCTTTTTTTAAATCCTGTTCTTCAACTTTTAACAATATTTATAGCATTTATTTATATAAATTATAACGGCTATTTATTAGAAAATAATAAAACATGATAAATGATTATCAGTTTGTAAAATAAACAGGAATGTTAAAAAAATTAATAATGGATATTAACCAGCGTACCTTCGGAGGCACGTTCAAACAGCCATTTGGCATCCTCCGTCGGGAGGTTAATACACCCGTGACTCATGGGTGTGCCAAAATTGCTGTGCCAGTATGTGCCGTGAATTCCGTAGCCCTTGTAAAAATACATAACATAGGGCACATTGGTTAAGTAATAACCGGGGCCTTGCATATCGTCAGCCCGGAATTTAAGATAAATGCGATATTGACCGGTGACGGTGGGATGTTTGGATGTGCCGCTGGACATGAGGAATGAATTAATTTGCTGGTTCCCCTGATAAACATACAACATCTGACTGCTTAAATTAATGTCGATCCAGAGTTCTCCGTCGACGGGTGTGTAATCAGTAAAGGAGGCTTCGCCGGCATTGATATCAATCTCGGCTGTCGGTGTGATGGGTGACGGCGTGATTGGAATGGGTATCACCACCGGCGGTGGCGTAGGCGTCAGGGGGGTGGCGGTAGCCGGTTCGGTTGGCGTAAAACCTGGCAGTGCCGTTTCTGTTGGCAGCGGCGACGCCGTTATGGAAGGGCTATGGGTTGGTAAAGGCGTAAAAGTCGGCGGTGCCGCCTCAGTGGACGTTTCAACCACATCAATGGCATGCGGCGCGGGGTTTATTCTTATGGAAACATAATTGGATGCAAAGGCGGTTAAAACAATGCTGCCCATACACAGAATGACCAGGCAGCCCACCCAGAAAAGAGCGACATTGATCCATTGGTTTCCGGAAGTTTGTTTTTGCTTTGGGGGCTGTGTTTTAACCTGCCGGGTGTTTCAGCCTCATTTTTGACAGGCGGCGGGGAGGAGTGAGCCTGCTGGGCTGCCAAAAGGCG
The DNA here is from genome assembly GCA_021287005.1 of Anaerolineae bacterium. Lineage (GTDB taxonomy): Bacteria > Chloroflexota > Anaerolineae > Anaerolineales > Anaerolineaceae > JAJTBH01. The sequence continues at coordinate 249 of JAJTBH010000436.1, read as the reverse complement.
TTTGTTGGCCCAGGCAATCCCTTCACGGGCGCGCCAGTTTTGCGGATTTATTTGCAGGACACGATTCAGATAAATGAGGCTATCGCGGGGACTGCTGACAGCCGCCATGATCAACCAGGCATCTTCGTTGTACGGTGATAAACGGGCAGCCTGCGAGGCCCAGAAAAAAGCCGCAGCTTTGTCTTTCTGACGCATGGCCTCGCCTGCTCTGGTCAGGGCGATTTTAATCTCGTCCTGGGGTTCGTTTAT
>JAJTBH010000435.1 GCA_021287005.1 Anaerolineae bacterium | reverse complement strand
ATATTTAGGTCAGGTAGACTCTAATGGCAATATCATCAATGCCAGCGCAACGCCCATGAGACCCATTGAGAAAACAGCCGATGATTTTTATATTTTTGAAGACCCGCAGTGCAGGAGCAATCAAAGCGGATTACATGGGTATACCATTCGAATCATCCCATCTCACCCAGATTTAACCACCACTTTTCTTCCCGGCTTGATTTATTGGGCTTGATATATTTTTACCCTACCCCAAATCCGGCAGATTGGTATAATAGATGCGGCCGCTTTTTAATAATAAAAACCATTGCAGATATAAGCGGTAAATCCCTCATACAAAGAGTACCTACATGGCCAAAAAGGTTTTTGTCAGCGGATGTTACGATCTTTTACACAGCGGGCATGTTCAATTTTTCCAGACTGCGGCGACTTATGGTGATTTAACAGTTGCGTTGGGTGCAGATCAAACCGTTTTTGATTTAAAAGGCAGAGTTCCAGTCAACAACCAGGATGAACGTCTTTTTATGGTAAAGTCTGTTTCCTGCGTTAAAAATGCCTTTATCTCCAGCGGATCGGGAATCCTTGATTTTGAAAATGAATTAAGAGAATTAAAACCGGACATTTTTATTGTTAATGAAGATGGTAATATTCCCGAAAAAGAACGCCTTTGTAAAGAATTAAACATTGAATACCTGGTATTAAGACGCGAACCCGCCAACGGATTAACCTCCCGCTCAACCACCAGTTTGCGAAAGATCAATCAACTGCCATACCGCATTGATATTGCCGGTGGATGGCTTGATCAGCCCTGGGTGTCCGAATTATATCCCGGCCCGGTTTTAACTGTGTCATTGGAACCCACCCTTGATTTTAACGAACGCAGTGGCATGGCCTCAAGTACGCGATTAAGTGCCTATGATTTATGGGGACCGAGATTGCCGGCCGGAGATCCTGAAAAATTATCGAAAATTCTGTTTTGTTACGACAATCCACCCGGCACTAAAGAAATCTCGGGGTCACAAGACTCAATTGGCATTGTTTTTCCCGGGTTAAATCGTGCGTATTATGAAGGAAAATACTGGCCCAATCGAATCGATTCCGTTCAAGATGAAAGTGTACTTCAATTTATCGAAAAATCCATTTACCTGGTTCCGCTTGGACCTCGCCATTCAGGATATTCGGTTCTGGCCAATACCAATATCAGTTGGGATGGTGCAAAAGCCCTTTCCGAGGCGGCCGATGCCTGTTGGAACGCCATATTGGATAAAGATATAATTAATTTTGGCAAATACTTTCGAAAATCTTTTGAAGCTCAGATCGAAATGTTTCCCAATATGGTCAATTCAATGGTTTTTGATTTAATAAATCAACATCGTGATCATGCGCTCGGTTGGAAATTGTCAGGCGCAGGTGGCGGCGGGTACCTGATATTAATTTCCGATAAACCCGTTTTACATGCACTTCAAGTTTTAATCCGTCGAGTAAACATTAATTAATATTTAAATGACTCTTCCAAAATTAAAACCGGTCATTGATTAATGGCCGGTTTTATAATTTTAAACATGCTATCTATTTTGAAGGTATAATTATGGTGTACACGTAACCCATTATTTTTTATTCAAGGAAGTATACTATGGCCAATTTACAGGAAGTTATTAATTTTGAGAAAAAATCCACCAGCGATTGTTATGATGCCGCTTTGGCAGCTTTTCCCAAAGCCGGTTTTTCTATTTTAAAGAAACGTGAAATTGCATATTATGCACTGGCTCAAATTACCGTTAATGGTAATTTGATTGACGGCACCATCATGGTTCGTCCCGGTGGCACGCCCCAGATGACCATTAGTGTCGGCTGCAACGAGATGAACGAAGAAGAATTAAAACCCATTTCCGAGAAGTTAATTAACGCCATAAAAAACAGTTTTTAGTAAACTGATAATTTTTTCAACAATTTCATAAAGAGCGGAGAAGCACATTATGTTCAGGGATCTTGTTTTGAAAAATCGAAGTTACCGTCGCTTCTTTGAAGACGAATCCATCAGCCTGGAAACGCTCAAAGAATTGGTTGACCTTGCCCGAGTTACACCATCGGCCGCAAATTCCCAACCGATAAAATTCATTCTTTCAAACGAGCCCGAAACAAATTCTAAAATTTTCCCCGCTCTTTTATGGGCTGCTTATATTAAAGATTGGGCTGGGCCACAACCTGGCGAAAGACCCTCTGCATATATTGTCGTTTTATTGGATAAAAATATCCGTCCCACGGTGATTTGTGATCAAGGGATCGCAGCCCAGACTATTCTGCTTGGAGCAGTAGAAAAAGGGCTCGGCGGGTGTATGATTGCTTCCGTCCGAAAAGAAGATTTATCTCGCGACTTGAATATTCCTGAGCGATATGAAATTTTACTGGTAATTGCTCTGGGCAAACCCAACGAAATCGTTGAACTTGAACCGGTTCCGGAATCGGGTGACATTCGATATTGGCGTGATGAGCAGCAGACACACCATGTCCCCAAACGCAGCCTGGATGATTTAATTCTTAAAATTTAAAAACTTATTAATCCTTATTAGGGCTTATCCCGATAATTTTTCTTTAATCACCATCAACAAAGGGAGTGAAAAATTTTACTCCCTTTTTATTTAACCATTTTAAAATTTTCCCATTGGCGGTTATCATGCAAGCTTTAATTTTTGATCTTGACGGCACTTTAATAGATACGGTTTATGCACATGTTTTTGCCTGGCAGCGCACCTTTGCCGAAGCCGGGATGATTATCAATGGCTGGCGCATCCATCGCCGCATTGGAATGAGCGGCGGCCTTTTTACGCGCGCAATTGGCCGTGAATTAAATCATGATTTTACTCCCCAGGAAGTAGACGCCTTACAACAGCGCCACGGCGAAATTTTCAGCCAGATTCTTCCCGAACGCATTCCATTACCCGGCGCAGTTGATTTGATTACCTTCTTACGCGCCCGTGACATTCCCTTTGGAATCGCCACTTCAGGCGCACGCCCTGAAATTAATAAATCTCTGGATGCTCTGGGGATCGGCGATGAAACGATTGTTATCGAACGCGGTGATGTTTTACGGGCCAAGCCGGAACCGGATTTGTTTATTGCCTGTCAAAAAAAGCTGGGGGTTCCCGCCAACAATTGTTATGTTATCGGG
>JAJTBH010000434.1 GCA_021287005.1 Anaerolineae bacterium | reverse complement strand
AAGTCAGGGTTAATTGGCGGCGGTTAAATAATTGAGGGGGCAGCACCGGGTTGGATGAACGTGATTCAATCAGCACCAGCAAGACCAGTAAAATGACTGCCGCCAGTAAAAATGCGCCATTTTGTTGCAAACTTGGCCAGATGGCCGTCGTATCCAACTGATTGATGGCGTAAGCCAGCAAGGCCAGCATTCCGGTTAAAACCAGCATACCGGGCGTATCAAAACCCTGCACAACCGCCGGGCGGGTGTCTGGCAGTAAGCGCCAGGCCATTATTAAAATGACCACCGCAATGGGTAAATTGATAAAAAATAGCCAGTTCCAGCCGCCCAGTTTAAGCACCAGGCTGCCTAAAAGTGGACCAACCAGAAAAGCAATGCCAAATACGGCGCCAATGATGCCCAGGGCACTGCCGCGTTTTTCGGGAGGAAAAGTATCTCCGATGACGGCGCTGGCCACCGGGAAAATACCGCCGGCGCCCAGACCTTGCAATCCGCGCCCCAATAACAACAGCCAGTAATTGGGCGGCGTTGATAAAGCTGTGATCATCGAGCCCAACGCAAACAAAGCGATATCCAGCATATAAATCCAGCGTCTGCCCGACAGATCCGATAATTTTGCCATGATCGGGGTACCGATCAGGTTAAATAAGATGTACATCCCAAAAATCCAGCTTCCCAGGCGTTCGGTGATTCCGAAACTGCTGCGAATGGCGGGCATGGCCGGGCCGACAATGGCAATATCCAGAGCGCCCATTAAAACACCCAGAAAAAGTACACTTAACACCTGATTCCGTTTTTTATCGTCCATAATAATTCCTTTCATATAATATTTATTGACCGACCGGTAAGTAAACAAATTATAAAAAGATACAATTTGTTTGTCAAGTTAGAATCTGTGCCTGTTTGGGTTGCGCCTTTAACAATTCATTGTAAAATTGTTAATAGAGGTTCACGTGTCTCAAATTTTCTTTGAAAACGATTTGAAACCTTCATCCACCTTATCTTCATCCGATCAAAAAGCTGTGCCCTCAACCACTCCGAATGAGAGTCAGCAAGATGATTTGCATTTAACGCTCTTAAAACAAGCGCCTCTTTTCACCTGGGTTGTGGATACCAACTTGCAAGTCAAACATGTATTCGGTCAAATTCTTCTTGAACTGGGAATCGATCCGCAGCATTTATCCGGCTTATCACTGCTTGAATTTTTCCAAAGACAGAGCGAATATCTGGCCCTCGAGGCTCACCATAAAGCCCTTTCCGGAGAACCGGCGCGGTTTACGCACATTTTCCAGGAGAAAACCTTTGACTGTCATGTAACCCCGCAGCTTAACGCTCAGGGACACGTAATCGGGGTAATGGGTTGGGGCATTGATATTACCGAACAGAAAAGGATCGAGAGCGTCCTGCAGCAGCGCTTGATGGCGCTGACTCACCCCCTGGATGTCACCACCCCGCCCCGTTTCGAAGATTTGTTTAATATTGATGAAATCCAGACCATTCAGGATGCATTTTCTGAAGCTACCGGCGTCGCCTCAATCATTACCGAGGTGGACGGCACGCCTATCACCCATCCCAGCAATTTTTGCCGACTCTGCCTGGATATTCGTAAAACCGATATTGGACTGGCAAACTGCATGCACTCGGATGCTGAACTTGGAAAAAAGAATCCGCATGGCCCTATTTTACAACCCTGTCTGAGCGGCACGCTTTGGGATGGCGGCACCAGCATTACCGTGGGCAACCACCATATTGCCAACTGGCTGGTGGGGCAGGTTTTGGACGACTCGCAAAATGAAAGTAAAATACTGGCTTATGGCGAAGCCATTGGCGCCGATATGGATGGGTTTAAAGAAGCGCTCAAAGGCGTGACCCGCATGTCGCGCGAGCAATTTGAAAAGATCGCCAACGCCCTCTTTTTAATCGCGCGCCAGTTATCCATGCTAGCCTTGCAAAATGTGCAGCAGGCGCGTTTTATCAGCCAGCTCAAACAGGTCGAAGAAGAATTGGATAGCGAACGTAACCTGCTGCGTACGCTGATTTATGCCTTGCCGGATGCCATTTATGCCAAGGACATTAACGGCCGCAAAACACTGGCCAACCATGCCGATTTACGCCATATCGGTGCGGCAACCGAAGAGGAAGTTTTGGGCAAAACGGATGCGGAATTATTTCCCCTTGACCTGGCCGCCTGTTTTATGTCCGATGAAGAAAACATATATAAAAACGGTATACCCTTGCTCAATCGCGAGGAATATATCACCAGCAGTGACGGCACCGCCCGCTGGATTTTAACTTCAAAAGTACCCTTGCATGACAAAAAGGGAAATGTCGTCGGTTTGGTCGGCATCGGGCGTGATATTACCGCACGTAAAAAAGCGGATGAAGAAATCCACCGGCTTAATGTAGAGTTGGAACAGCGTGTGCTGGAGCGCACCGCCGAGCTTGAAGCCGCCTTACACGAAATCGAATCTTTTTCATATTCCGTTTCTCACGACCTGCGCGCGCCGTTGCGCGGTATTAACGGCTTTGGGCAAATCCTGTTGGAGGAATTTGGGGATCAATTAGGCCCACAGGGTAATGCTTATCTGCACCGCATTCGCGCCGCGAGCGAGCGCATGGCGCAATTAATTGACGACATGCTTAAGCTTTCGCGCATTACCCGCAGTGAAATGCAGCGTGAGCCGGTTAATTTGAGTTTGCTGGCCGCAGGCATTCTGGGGGAATTACAATCCGACATGCCACAACGTCATGTAAAAACCGTCATTCAGCCCGATTTATGGGTTAAGGGTGACAGCAACCTGATTTGTATCATGCTTGAAAACTTGTTAAACAACGCCTGGAAATTTACTTCAAAACGGAATGAGGCTCAAATTGAAGTGGGCAAAACCCTGATTGAAAATGAGATCATTCATTTTGTACGTGATAATGGGGCCGGTTTTGACATGGCTTTTGCCGATAAACTTTTCAGCCCCTTCCAGCGTATGCATTCGCCCACCGAATTTGAAGGCACCGGCATCGGCCTGGCAACCGTACAGCGTATTGTGAACCGTCACGGTGGCAAAGTCTGGGCCAAAAGCGCCCTGGATCAGGGTACCACCATTTTTTTCACGCTTAAACCGTAAATTCAATTTTTTATCGTGTTAAACATCCAGAATCGAGCCA
>JAJTBH010000433.1 GCA_021287005.1 Anaerolineae bacterium | reverse complement strand
CGGCCACCATTTCATACGTGGTTGACTGCTGCGGCTGAATGGTCATGTGGGTTTGACCGGATTCAACTTGTTTATCGATCCCGGCAATATTGATTCGAGTCGCGAAGGGCGAAACCGACCATTCCAACGTGGTTGTATCCCCCTGCTCAATGACATCTTTACCACTGGCAACCTGGAACGAATAAATCCGCGGTTGTACCAGAATGAATAATCCCAGAACCACCAGTAAAAGCGCCAGCACAATACTCCACCATCCAAACAGAGGGATACTGACGGCGGCGCCGCTCACCATCTGTGGTGATACACTTTGCCCGCTGGCCTGTACTGTGGTGGTGTAGTGGTACCGTTTATTCCGAAATGAAGCGATGGGGTGTTTCAGCGGGGTCACTTCTATGGGCAACTCAACCGTCTCACCCGCCGGAATATTTACAGTAGCCTGGCGATTAAGGGAATACCCTTCTTTTACCTGATATTCAAACGAACAGCCGTTTTCATCGTCCATCGTGGTTACGTCGAAATTGCCGGCGCTGTTCCCCTGGTTGGTGATGGGTAAACGGGTGTGACCGCTGTGTAATTTCCAGAAGATGTTCTGATTTTTCGGCGATAACGCACCTACCGAAAATTCATAGTAGGGTTGAATGATCAGTTCCGTATTTACTTCGGCAATGTTGCCCGGATAGTTGGGCGATAAAACCATAATGGTAATGGCATGTTTTCCCGCTGCGCTGGTTGAAGCCCTTGGCGGTGTTATGGTTACCTGGACATTGGCTCTTAATCCTTCATTTAAATTTACTTCATCGGGATTAACCTGCACCCATTCCTGTGGAACGCCATCAACAATAATCTGAAAACTGGCCACAATGGGCCCAGCATTAATCACCTCAAGGTTATACGTAGCCCCCATTTCAACGGCAGTTTCATTTAATTGGGATACGATATTTACCAGGATCGCTTCTTCGCCTTCGGGCACTTTGTATTCTTTGACATTCAGTTTTGAAGCGCTTTGATAAAGTTTGACATAAACTCCATTTGACGATTTTGTGCGTTGAACAATAATGGCATAATCATTACCCAGCTCGATTCGCTGACCGTCCGTAATTATTTGTGATTCACCTGAAAGCGGCTGCCCGTTCACACGAATATCCGCATCGGCTGACAGGGCAGCCATGCGGAATTTGCCATCTTGCGACATCAACATCGCATGAAAGGGTTGTATGCCATCTCCAGTCAGAATCAGATCATTGTCGCCATGACTACCGATATTAACAACGGGTTGTTTAAACTCCACTTCTCTGACCGGGAGCATTTGATTTTTTAATTTACGTCCAGCAAAATCAACCATAAACAGATGCCTTTCAAGCTCATCTACAATTTATAACCAGATAAGTGTCAAAAAATAAATAACGGCCAATAACCCCACCATAATCACGGTGCCATTCAGATAATAAGGCAACCAGTAGCGCCAGGACGCAACCGGTTTAAAATGCACAAGGCCTTGTGAAATCACCAGGGGGGCTTCTTGATCCAGTTTTTCAACGGGAATTTGCCGTGATTTAATCGTATACAAAAAACTGCCCTCTGGTAATCGATTCGACTTTGATGTGACTTTTAAAGTCAGATTGATTTCTTCGCCCGGTGTTACGGCGTCGGTTTGAACGCAATACGGTCCTTTAAGAATGGGTTGTGCATGCACAATACCTGCCGTTTGCGTGTTAGCCTGTTCGACCTGCACTTGTTGCTTAACTTGCGGATCGGTGTTGGTTTTGGCAGCGATATTTTTTCCCTTTTCATTAGGCTTTGGAATATCTTTCGGGGCTTCCTTATTTCCCGCGCCAAGTTTGCTGCTGTCTTTTTGTAAAGACTTAACTTTTGTTTGGGCATCTTCGGGCATTTGCATGGTTTTATTGGTATTGGATTGAACAGCCCGTGCTTTTTCAGCCTGTTCTTTTAAAGCCTTGCCGGCGCTGCCGGGAATCAACGAGCCCAATGTTCCCAGGAATGAAGCCAAAGCTCCGCTTTTTTCAGCCACAGCTTTTCCGGTTTGGTTGGCTTTTTTAAGAGCATCCTGGTGTTCAGGTGTAGATTTATCAGGAGTTTTGGGTTTATTATTTAAAGATGAAATTGTCTGGGGTTTGGTAATCGTAATTGGTTGTGAAACCGCCGGATTTGTATCGGGTAAAACATCTTCTTCCGGCTGTGCCGGCAGGTTTATTTCACCCAATGGAATATCATACATGGAGATTAAAAACTTCAGAGCCTTTTCCGGCGATTCAACAATTAATCTGTAATAACTGGTGACGTTTCCATCATTTAAGATACTGATTTGGTGAACATGTTCATCTTTAATTTTTAACCAGCGTTGAAGCAAAATCAGAACAAACAGACAGATTCCAAATAAAAACAGAATCGTTACACTGGTTAATAAAAACCGTAATAATAATAAAGGCCAGTTAAAACCGGATAAAAAAGGCATTGGTGTTTAACCTCACTCCTCATCCCAGAAATCATGCGTTTGAGTTCTTACGACTTTCATTTTTGATCGGTCAATGGTTAAGTTTTCCTGGTTGTTAGCAGGTGTTTCTATATCATCACTCATGCTGGGTGAAGATGTAGGGGTCGGATTTTGTAGGGTTTCGCTCACAGGCGCTTTTTTAAAATCCGGCGAGGTTTCGTTTCGATCAACCGTTGATGTTTCCGACATCGTGAATTCACCGGCATGCATTGTCCGGTCGATTGATTGTGTTTCGGGAGTTTTAATTATTTCGGAGGAATACTGATTAATTACCGCAGCACCCCCATCCATTTCAAGCATTTCCGTTTGTTTATTATTGACTGCCGAGTCATCATTTGACAATGATAATTCTTCGACTTTTTCTTCTGGTTCAGATTCCGCCGGAATATATGTTGACGAAAAAACCTGATTTTGACTCATCACGTCATTTTCTATAAAGCCTGGGACGGATGGGTTTTCAACCGGTTTGGTTGAGTCGACCTCATTCTCCACTGTTTTATTTTCTACATCATTGTTAATCGATGCAGGTTCGGGTCTGCTTGCCATTTCCGATTTCTGTAAAGCAAGATCATCAACAATTTTTATAACCTGCTTAAAAACCGGCATGACGTATACATTTAGATTAATTAACAATTCCTGACCCGGATAACTTTCCGG
>JAJTBH010000432.1 GCA_021287005.1 Anaerolineae bacterium | reverse complement strand
TCTGAAAGACCTACGCCGTCATCTTCAATGATGATTCGCGCAATATTGTTTTGAAGTTCGGCATAAATAAACAATTGCAGAGAAGCGCCTTGCCCGGCAGGTCGCCCGTGACGGGCCGAGTTGCGAATGGCTTCACGCGCCGCAAAAAAGAGGGTTTCCGCCGTCAGCGCCGGCAGGGAACTGAAAAACTTTTCGGCGGGAGGGTCAATTAACCAGGTTACCCGCTCAAAAACACCGTCCATTTCACCCTGGAAAAGATATCGCAAAGCGCCGATTAAGCCGCGGCTTTTGATGGCTGCCGGGGGAGCGGGGGGGCTTTCACGCAGCAGGTCGGATATCTGGCGGTGTGTGTCGCTTAAGCTTCGGATGCTCTCTTCCACTTCCGGCGAGCGCTGCGAGTCGCTGGAAAGCGAAATTAAGACACTGTGCAAACGAGGCAGGATATCATCGTGTAAGACCCGGCGGGTGCGCCGGTCTAGCAGTTGGCTTTCATGCATACGTTGGCGCTGCAAATCTGCCAGACGACGCCCCATTTCGGCGCTGGCGAGCAAATCGACCAGGTATTCGGCGGCGCTGCGCGTCATTTCCATTTCTTCCTGGGTGAAAAACCCGTCATCCGATTTTTCACTTAATAACAAAATGCCCGTCACCCCGCGCGCCGAGTGCAGCGCCAGAGCCCAGCTCAAACCTTGATAAGATTGAATATCCAGCGGCAGCGGTTTTTCGGGGTCGTTTAAAAGAATCGGTAAAATATCATTAAGCGACGGCAGCGGCCCGGCGCCGGGATAATAAAGTTCTTTCTGCGGCACAATCTGGGCCAGCGGGCCGATGACGATTAAAACGGCGCGTTTAACCCCCAGGATGTCGTGGCACAGGCTGAAAAAAGCCTGTTGAATATCTCCGTCGCGAGACACATCCAGAGTGGGGCTGAAACTCTGCTCAAAAAGATGACGTTGACCGATGAATGGCCGCAGACGGGCGATGGCTTGCTGGTGGTCTAAAAAAGCCTGGCGGTTGTTGACGGAAAAATAAAGGATCATTAATATCATCACCGTCATTAGCGTGTAAATCGGGCGGATGTCGGCCGTTAAGCCGGCCGAAGCAATCACACTGACCAGAAAAGCCAGTAAAACGGCGGCATACCAGAAACGACGCAATCCACGGCGCGGCAAAACTTTGCCGGTGAACACTTCGTATACCACCATAGCCTGCCCGATCAGCAGAATGGCTGCCGACACCAGGCTGTCGATGATCAAATCAAAATAAGACAAGGTGAAGGGTAAATTGTTTTCACATTGGGCCGGGTCGTAACACTGCACGTTTAACGAGACCCAGATAAACACCACGGTCACCAGAATGCTGACCAGCAGCAGCACCAGGGTGGATGCCACCAGCCAGGGGCGCGCCCGGCGGCGCGCCTGCTGCCCCATTAAACGCGTGGTCGGGCCGGGGCGCAGCAGGGCATCCAGCGCGAGGAAAATGCAAAAGAGGATGTATACCGGATAAATAATGGCCAGCCAGGGAATGCCGCCAATGGCCGGGATGTTATTCAGGTTGAGCTGCCCCCGTTGGTCAAAAGAAGGCAGCGGGTTTGCCAGCAGTAAAAGGATGATTAACAGAGCCGTAAAAAGCAGCGCCAGGCCCAAAAATGGCGCCTGACGGCGGTGCAGGTCGGATGAGGCGTCTTGCCAGAAACCAGCAAACCAGAGCACCACCAGGTACCAGGCAAAGGGCGAAAGCACCACCGGCGCCCAGCCCACATGCCACCAAAAATCCAGACCTGCTCCGAAAGTGTTTAACCCCTGCGCCAGAATGGCCGAATGGCTGACAAAAAAAGCAGCACCCATCAAAAGACCTTCGGCTGCCAGCCAGACATCCCAGGTGCGTTTTTCGGCATCCAACAAAACGGTCAGACCCAGCCAGAGCAGCAGAATGGTGTTAAATAAAGAAATGGATAATGTGATCCAATCTAAAAAGAAACTGCCGCTCATGCGCCCTCCCAGGGAATCCAGTTGCCCTGTTCGTCCATGACACGCGGCAAACCCTCGGCATCCCACGCAATGAAACGACCCGATTGGTAAATCAGAGCGGCACGGGTACGGGCCACTTTTTCATCGGTGGTACTGTCGGCCAACCCCCAGGCGGCATAAATCTGACCGTTGGTGCGGCTGATAGTGCGTTTATCGCGAAAACCCAGGCGGGCGGCGATCTGTTCGTTGGTCAAACCCTGCGCGATCATCTGTGCCACGGCCAGTTCGTTGGGTTCTAGCAGCGCCAGCGGTGAGTGTTCATCCTTGTGGCGCACGGCCTGCACGCGCGACTCGATTTCGGGATCGATGAAACTGCGGCCCTGCACGGCATCTGTCAGCAGCGGCACGATCATTTCGGGCAGCAAGTAGTTGGATTTGCGCACGTAAGCATAATGGCTGAGAATGCCCGAGCGATGGAAATCGCGGTAGTAGGTATCATCGTCTTGAATCGAATAAAACACCAGCGGCAGGCGTGGAAATTCGCGGCGCAATTGTGTGGCGGCCTGAATGCCGTTCATTTCCCCGGCCAACTGCACATCCATTAAGACTGCGTCAGGCGGTTCGGCCAGCGCCAGTGACAGGGCTTTTTCGCCGCTGTCGCAGACGGCCGAAACCGACACTTTTTGAGTGGCTTCCAGCCCCTTTTTTAAAGCGGCGCATAAGGTGGGGTTGTCTTCGACGATTAATAAACGAATCAACATGGGCATTTCCTCATCAACAAACGACCCTGTCGGGGCCCTGATACCATTTTATAACAAAGCCTGGCGGGTGCGGGGATTTTTGCAAGTTTATTCTTAATACTCCCGTCTTAAAAAATGGTCAAGCACCTGAGTGCTTAAATGGGGGCATTCAGAGGGTGGATGAAAGCCGGGTTAACCCGTAAACTTTGAAAAACAATTAAAACGAGGTTTGTTTATGAATTTAAAACGCGCTTCACTGATTTTGTGGCTTTCGTTGTTGGCCGCCTGGTGTTTTGATCTGCTCTTTTGGAAACATGAGCCCGGCATCTCTTTTCCGATTTTTGTGCTGGTTACTCTGGCAGTCGGTTTCGTTTTATTACGCCTTGAAGGACACCGCGCCGCAAGGCTCAGCCTGGTGCTGCTGGTTCCGGTTCTGTTTTTTGCGGTGATGTTTGCCGTTCGCC
>JAJTBH010000431.1 GCA_021287005.1 Anaerolineae bacterium | reverse complement strand
GGTTGTGCCCAGACCAAAATAATCGGTGTAATATTTGCACTGTGCTTCTTCCGACTGTAATGTAATCCCATTGACTGAAACGGGGTCCGGACACGTATCAATGACGCTTCTGGTGGATTCACCATTTACTTCAGTGGATGAAACAAAAAACAGATGTTTAACATTACCATCCCGGCACAGGTTTAATGTGTTGATCAACCCATCCAGGATTTTTCCGGAATATTGGGCGGAAGAATTAAATAATAATTCTTCGCGAGTAGATAAAAATACGACGGCATCAAAACGATACGCTGAAATAATTTCGGAATATAACTCATCACTTGACAACACCGGATGATAAATGACATCCCTTAATTTTAAATCAGGAAAATTTGCGCCCGCGACGACCACCTTTTGTTTGTTTTGTGACAACCTTATTGCCAGACTGGCTGCTATAGAGGATATATCACCTGTGATCAGGATATTCATGGGATTTGACCTCCAAGTTATTAATAACATGTTAATAAGAAATAATTGTTAACATTCTAACAAAGTTTTTAAAAATTACAATATTTATTTGATAAATATATTTAATTTGATATAAATTACAATTATCAACGGTTAATATTCCCCTGAATCGATAAACCAATAAATAAAAGGCTTGATATTTGTAATTGTATTTGATAATATAGGTAAATATTATCATATTTATACTATATTCTGCAATATGTTTTTAAGAGTCTTATTCAGAATTAAAATTTTGGAAGACTTTTTTATCGGTTTATTAAAATAAGCTATTGGGGTATTACAGATTAGCCGGACTGCCTGTCCAAAAGTTACGATTTATAACAAAGGCATGTTGATTTTATTTTTTACATTTGCAGGCAGAATAAAAAATATAAGGTTAACAAAATATTTTAATCAATAAACAAGATGATAATCAGGCAGGTGAAAGATGAAATCGATTTATGCACAATTTGGACTTCTTTTTGTTTCAGTTCTTATAATAGGGTTTGTTGTTCAGGGAACGAACACCCTTAATCAATCACTCTCTAAACAGACAGAAAATTCTGCCGTTTCTAGCAGTACAGCCACGTTTATGCCGCAGGGGACCCAATACCCAACCCCCACTGAAACCTCGATTCCGGCAACCAATACGCCGGCGCCGACAATTACGCCTACAATTCAAAGTACGCTCCCGGATCAATTATTGAGTCATTTTTCAAATCCACAAATTGATTTCTACGATCAATTTAGCTCGGCAAATGATACAAATTGGGATAATATCAACGATGCCAGTGTGAGCAATGGGACTCTGGATTACACAGTGATTCCGGATGGCAGCAATATCACCAGAAACCGGATATTTACAGAGGGAACCGGCTTGCTCCTGGATTTTAAATACAATTCTGAACTGGCTTATTTTTCGATGGGTATAAAAACCGGCACGGCCGGCACGCCTGATTATCGCGCTTTTGGAATTGAGCGATCCGGTCAATCAGGTTATCAATCCAATGAAATTGTAAATGGTAATATCTGGTTGGGTTCTACCCCACAAATAACCGTTGCAAACGTTTGGTATCGCATGGCGATTGGGGTTGGTAAGGATGGGAACCTGATGATGTTATTATGGCAGAGGGACAAACCCACATCTCTTCCACACGTTATTCAAACCAGACAAATGAAAAATGATTTTTCAGGTTTAAACTGGACTTTCCACTTCGGCGGCGAAGGAACGACTCAAGAGCCGACAATTAGCCTGGAGAATTATTACGAATTTACTTTTGACGAATTAAGATAAAAATGGCGGTTGAAAGGGTATTAATCATCCTTTGATATTCATCGTTAGGCCAGAAACCATAAAAACAACCCGGTCAGCTTCCGCTGCAAGGCGTTGATTGGCCCAACCAAGAACATCACGATAATAACGCCCCAGTGCATAGGGTGGTACCAGGCCCATGCCAACTTCATTGGATACGATTAACCACGGAATTTTTAAAGAATGGATGCTTGATATCAAGGCTTCTATTTCGCCTTCCACAGCCTTTTGGTATGCAAAAAATGGAGCCTCTTCAGGTAAAGTTACAATAACGTTGCTTACAAGAAGGGTTAAACAATCCAAAAGAATAATTTCCGGGTGATATTCTTCGGATCCGCTTAAAACGGCCTGCCCGACATCATGCGAAGTTTCCAATGTTTTCCAGTTGGAAGGCCTTGAAGCACGGTGTTTGTTTATTCTATCAAGCATTTCTTCATCACCTGCTTCAGCGGTTGCCACGTAAAGTACACGCTGAGCGTTTTGAACTGCCAGGTTCTGTGCATAGGTGCTTTTTCCGCTGCGCGCGCCACCCAGAATTAATGTCAATTGGGGTAATATCAGGCCATTCATATTTTCTTAATAAACATTCATAGAATAATAATTTATGAAGAAAACAATCGTTCCTTCATTTAATAAAATATATTAAACAAACCATTTACAAACATTTAGCAAAATAAAACACTTCCCTGTCATTTTAAACCAGAGAAGTGTTTTCGTCTATAAAATCAGTCTGTCACGAATTTTAAAACAGACAACGGAAAAACAATAACAAACCGATAATAAACAGGGGAATACCGACAATGGCGCCCACGACGGTCAATGTGATAATGACGCCCACCAGCATAAATACCAGCGCCAAAATTAAACCGACAAAACGTCCGGTGAGTTCAATAATCAAAGCAATCAGCCGCCAAATAGCCCAAAACGGCCAGAGCAACCAGGGAATATGTCTTTCGTGTTTCATTTTTTGCCTCCATTAAAATATACGGAGACGCTGAAAAAAGGTTGCAGTTCTTATGGATTGATCTTAGTGAGTAAAAAAATAAATCAGGAAAAATACCAGGCCAATACAACCGCTCAATAAGCCCAGAAGCAGTATGACGCCACCGGTTATCAGGATTGAACGAGTAACTTCCGGGCGCGGCGACATCATAATTTCAGATGGTTTTTGCGGATCATAATGTATGGTAACCGTTGCGCCAACCGGATATCGATCCGCCATCTGTCGCGCCAAAACTGCCCTTTCCTGGGTGACCGATGGTCCTATTTGAATGGATGTATAATCTTTCCCCATTACTTGATAAGCAAAGCGGATAACGGGTTTAAACTCTGCGGTTGGAACGCCCTTATTATTCATTCCCGAGCTTTCAACAATTTCGCAAGATAAAACTTTGCCGC
>JAJTBH010000430.1 GCA_021287005.1 Anaerolineae bacterium | reverse complement strand
GCCGTGGTGGGCCAGATTGATGGCAAAGCCATGTGCACCTCACCCCAGTTAAAAGAACTGGTGGCTGCCGGTTGGGAAATTGGCAGTAAGGGTATGACCGGTGTTGATTTAACCGCCAATCCCGATTCGGCCGGTTATGAAATTTCCACATCACGCACCGAACTGGGTAAAATTCTGGGTGTGGAAGTTAAAACCTATTCCTATCCGGGCGGCGTGATTTCAGACATCATCAACGGCGTGCGCGTTTCGGGCTGGGGTTACCTCTCGGCGGCCGGTTTGGGCAAACGCACCGACATTACCACCAATGATATTTATTATTTACCCCGTTATGAAATCTTCCGTGATACTACGGTTGATGCATTTGCCGGAATTTTACCGGTCAAACCCAGTGTGCTGCCCACCCAGGTGACGGTGACCAAACAGGTGCAGTAAAAGTTCTATCAAAGCTGTATTTTGTTTTAGAAAAAGAGCCGGGGTGTTCCACAAAATGGAACATCCCGTTTTTATTTAATAAATATTATTTTCTTAAATTTAAAGGGTTAAACCCATTAGTTTAATTGGTAAATGTTGTGTTCGTGATAAAAATAAATTTTTCTGGTAGGGAAAGTTATGAAAGATTCATAAACAATTCGAGACAACTTGCATCTTATTTGTATTGTGATATGATTTAGAAAATAAAGATACTATTTTAAAAAATATGATTAGGAGGTTTTTATGACCGTTTCAGAATTATCGCCCGCTCCTGATTTTAATCTGTTGGATGAACAGGGCATTAACCACAGTCTGTCTTCTTACCGGGGCCAACCGGTGATTTTGTATTTTTATCCCAAAGATGATACCCCGGGCTGCACGACCGAGGCCTGTAATTTTCGCGATGATTACGCCGTTTATCGTGAAGCCGGTGTTGTCATTTTAGGTGTCAGTCCCGACAGCCCCAAGTCGCACGCCAAATTTAAGGAAAAATATCATTTGCCCTTCAGCCTGTTGGCAGATGAAGACCATAGTGTGTGCGAGATGTATGGCGCCTGGGGTAAAAAACAAATGATGGGCAAAGAATATGACGGGGTTTTGCGCACCACCTATGTGATTAATGGCGAAGGTCTGGTGCAAAAGGTGTTTAAAGACGTTAAACCGGCCGAACACAGCCAGGAAGTTCTGGCTGCCCTGAGATAAAGCCCGTAAAGCTTAAATTAACCCTGAAACAGGAGGACGTTATTTAAAACGTTCTCCTGTTTATTTTTTATTTGATAGTTATTGAAGATGAAGTAAAGTTTTACCGCGAGACCAGAGGTCTTCAAGCTGGTAATAATCACGCTGGTCGGGTGAGAAGATGTGAACAACCACATCGCCAAAATCAACGATCACCCAACCGGCTTCAGGAGAGCCCTCCTGACGGCCATGAATACGATAAACTTCTCTTACTTTTCGCATAACTGCATCTGCAAGACTGTCCAACATGCGGTCGCTGGTGCCGGAGCAGATCACAAACTGGTCGGTAAAACCGGCGATCTCATGAATATCCAATAAAACGATATCTTCGGCTTTTTTATCTTCCAATGCATCAATAATGGTTCTGGAAATATCAGCAGTTTTCAGAATTCACCTCATTTACAAATTTCTTTATATCTTTCACCGACCGGCGGCCGGTGTGGTTAATTATTTATAATTTTAGCATAAAAATGTTCGATATCAGATCATTTTCAGTGGAAAATGCTCCAAAGCGCTATAAACGGCACCGGTGGGTCGTAAGTCGCTTTTAAACAATGTAATTTTTTCGACGCGATAATGCAGCGCCGCAGAGTTTTTAACTTCGTTCCACACTTTTGCCAGACGGGCGGTGTTTTCGGCCTGTGAAAATTCTGCAAAACGCCCCAGGGTAAGGTGGGGTGAAAAAGGACGTTCTTCCGGGCTAAAACCGGCTTTTCGACAGGCCAGTTCAATTTGCTGCTGCATCCGGCTTAACTCAGGTGGAAGATTAACACCGGCCCATAAAATACGCGGCCGTTTGGGATTGGGAAAAACCCCGTTGCCGGTCAAATAAATATCGTTGGTGAGGCAGGCTGCGGTGATATCCAACAATACCGGTTTCAGGCTGCTTAATTGGGCCGGGGAACTGTCTCCCAGAAAACGCAGAGTCAGGTGAATGTTTTTCACCGGCGTCCAGCGGATGTCAGTTAACCCACAACGTTGATAAAGGTTTACCAGGCGGGATAAATGTTGTTGAACATCGTTATTAAATTCAATGGCAATAAATGTACGCATTGTACTCACAGCCTGGCAGTATACTGATAGATGGTAAGGCTGTCAAGCTGAAGGAGGCTTTATTGACCGTTTAAAAAAATCGTGGTATAAAAAGGATTAACCCTACCGTGTTTGTGATGCTGCACAACCGGTTTTGTACCAACACCTTTAAAAAGGGTTTCATATTCAAATCTGTACGCGATAGACTTCGGTCAAGGCGACGCAGTATGAGCGGAACCCATCCTGCTTTTGCAGGTTCAAAATCTAGCTGCACACGGCATGGTGGGGGGTATTTAAAAAATAAAATCCCTGGCAAATTTTGCCAGGGATTTTTTGTTTCGATCAGGTATAAAAGTTAATCCTTGATCATCGTATTACGAACTTCGGGGAATTCGCTGAACCATAACAGGTAGGCCGACCATAACATGGTAATTACACTGATCAGTACAAAAGCAAAATCGACCGATTCAACACCGTTCTGGTTATTAATGATGTGCGGGAAAAACATCATCAGGCGGCTGATGATGTTAAAACCCTGTGCAAAACCCATCAGATACCAGGGCCAGACATTATAAGTGCCGCGTACGATTAACTGGAAATCGGCAATTAAGGTCAGGAAGGCCAGTAACGCACCCAACCACCAGATCTGGCTGGTCAGATTATAAGTATCAGCAGTGAACCATAAAAGAGGAACAAGCTGTGTCAGCAGCAGCACGATAATAAACACACGATTGGTACGAAGTGATTTCATCATGATTCCTCCTATATACCCAGGTAAACCGATTTAACTTGCGGGTCATTCAGCACGTCCTGAGCTTTACCTTCAAGTGCAATGCGGCCTGTTTCAAGCACATAGGCGCGGTTGGCAATGGAAAGCGCCATGAGCGCATTTTGCTCAACCAGAAGGATGCTGGTGCCCTGGGAATTGATTTCTTTAATGATTTTAAAGATTTCTT
>JAJTBH010000429.1 GCA_021287005.1 Anaerolineae bacterium | reverse complement strand
CGGCGAGGTCAAAATCCCGCTTACTGGAATTGAACCTTTACCGTTGGACCCGCGAAAAATTATTGCCCGGCGTGCAGCGTTGGAGCTTTATCCGGGTGCAATCTGCAACCTCGGTTCGGGAGTCTCGACCGGCATTGCCACCATCGCCGCCGAAGAGGATATCCTGCACCGGATTGTTTTAACCAATGAACAGGGATTAATAGGCGGGGCACCCTCGGCAGATGCGGGCGCCGCGGTAAATTATAGTGCCATGATCGACCAGCCTTACCAGTTTGATTTTTACGATGGCGGAGGCCTTGACCTGGCCTTTCTTTCAT
Source organism: Anaerolineae bacterium (assembly GCA_021287005.1). Taxonomy (GTDB): domain Bacteria; phylum Chloroflexota; class Anaerolineae; order Anaerolineales; family Anaerolineaceae; genus JAJTBH01. The sequence goes on along the minus strand of JAJTBH010000429.1, from coordinate 2,885 downwards.
TTGCCGAAGTGGATGCGGCAGGCAGTGTGAACGTCAGCCGGTTTAACGGGCGAATCATTGGCGTGGGCGGTTTTATCAATATCAGTCAAAATACCAAAAAAGTGATTTTCAGCGGCACGTTTACGGCGGGCGGCCTGGATATTAACTGGCCTGGTGGACAGACCGTAATCACACGTGAAGGAAAATTTAATAAATTTGTGGCCAATCTTGAACAAGTTTCATATAGCGCCGCTTATGCACGCCAAAGACAACAGGAAGCGCTTTATATTACCGAGCGGGCCGTTTTTCGGGCCTGTGCGCAGGGATTGGAACTGATTGAGATTGCACCGGGAATTGATGTACGGCGTGACGTTTTGGCGCACATGGGTTTTACACCCTTAATTTCTGAAAATTTACAAACAATGGACAGCTGCCTTTTTGGTGAGCAAGACATGAAGCTCAAATTCAGCCCTGTATTTAAGTAAAAACCTGATTAAACCCTGAAGAAGGTCGGAATGAAAACATTACAAACACCTCATCAAGAAGAAAATTTACCCGAAGAGACTTCTGCCATTCGATTGTCTCATCCGTCGGATGGTGTGGCCGTTATTTCCCTCGAATCATCCCCATTGGGTGTTTTGCGCCATGCGGTTAAACGTGGATTAAAACACACCCTCAACGAACTTGAAACCGATGAAAGTGTACGCTGCCTTGTAATCACCGGTGTGGGCAAAGCATTTTCGGTTGGCTCGGATATTCGTGATTTTAGCCAGGAAGTCGGCTGGCTGCTCGAAAACGATTATGTTGAAGCCGATCTAAACCAGGCGATTGAAGATGCCCGTTTTCCGGTGATTGCCGCCTGTAATGGCTTTGCTCTGGGCGGCGGCGCCGTGCTGGCCCTGGCCTGTGATTTTCGCACGGCCTCCCATTCGGCCCGTTTTGCTTTCCCTGAGGTCAGCGTGGGCGCTTTTGCATCGGGCAGCGGTACGCAACGTTTACCGCGCCTGGTGGGGCGCGGGCGTGCCCTTGATTTATTATTAACCGGGCGAACCATAGACGCAACTGAAGCTTTGTTGTATGGGCTGGTGGAATATGTTTTCGAGGATGATGAAATGATGGAAAAGACCCTGGCGCTGGCAACACAGATAGCCGGCATGCCGGCCGGGGCTATAACGGCAACCAAACGCTGTGTTAATGTGGGGCTGCGTGAAGGAATGCCCTCCGGTTTGTTACAAGAAATGGCTTTGCGGGTTAAAACCGGTCGTGGGAAGGATGCGCTGGAGGGACGCACCGCTTTTCTTGAAAAACGCCCGCCTGTTTTTAATCGAGATTAATCACCCGACAACGAGGAAACTTTATGCAATTGGTGACTTATTTGTATCAAAATCAACGCCGCAGTGCGGCTCTGGCACATGGCAGGATAGTGGACTTGCAGCGCACATACCAGATTTATGGTCCAGCTCGTTATAAACTGCAAGGACTGCTGAATTTACCGGTTTCACTTTTGGAGTTTTTACGGCTGGGTGAGCCCGCTTTGCAGGCTGCTGCCGAGAGTCTGGCGGCCCTTCAAACGGATCTGTCTGGGAATGAAACGGATTTGCGTGCGCATGAAGTGGTGTTTTTGCCTGATGAGGTGCATTTGTGCGCGCCTATTCCGGAACCCGGAAAATTGATTTGTGTGGGCGCAAATTATCCGGCTGCGGGAAAACCAGCCCCCGAATACCCGGTTTTATTCCTCAAACCATCCAGTTCCATTACGGGCCCCGGCGCACCCATAATTTTACCGGAATTAACCCGCTCGGTGGCGTATGAGGTTGAACTGGCTGTGATTATCGGGCGGCGTGCAAGAGGGGTTAGCCCGGCCGAGGCTCGCGAGTATATTGCCGGTTATACGTTGGCCAATGACCTGGGTGATCGTGATTTAGAGAAACGGACTTCCCAATGGACAAGCGGTAAACTGTTTGACAGTTTTACCCCGATGGGACCGGCTTTGCTTACGCGGGATGAGGTTCCGGATGACGGGCATTTATTCCTTTCCACTGTTTTGAATGGCGACATTGTTCAAAAAGGCAATACAGCCGACATGTTTTTTAATGTCGCTGCATTGGTGAGTTATATTTCTACGTTGAGCACATTAATGCCGGGCGATATTATTTTGACCGGCAGTCCAAAAATGATGGATGGACAGCCTGCGCCACAGGTTTTTCTTAAAAAAGGCGACCATCTTGAAATCAGAATTGATATTTTAGGATGTTTGGAAAACCGGGTTGAAGCGGAAGGAGCTGGTTTATGATCACATCTTATCCGATGGCCAAAGTCACGCAAGCGGGGCAGATTTCATGGGTGGATCGTACCCTTCCGGAATTCGGTTCGCATGATGTTTTGATTCAAGTACGAGCTTCGGCAGTTTGTGGCAGTGATCTGCACATCTTTAAAGGAAAACACCCCTCTGCTCCGCTTCCGGCAGCTATTGGCCATGAACTGGCCGGCGAAATTCTTTCGGTGGGCGCGGATGTAACCCGTTTAAAGGTTGGGGACCGGGTGACGGTTGAGCCTGTCCTGGCCTGTGGCCATTGTTATTACTGCCGCCGCGGGCAATATCATCTGTGTGAACAGATCAGTTTTCAATACCGCCGCGGGCAGGGCGGTTTTACCCCCTATTTTGTGGTAAATGAAGAACGTGCTTTTAGATTACCCGCCAACCTTGACTATGCCGAAGGGGCATTGGTCGAACCGCTTTCGGTCGCCTTACATGCGGTTAAAAAAGCGAATTTACGCCTTGGGCAATCTTGTGCCATTTTTGGCGCCGGCGCCATTGGTTTAATGGCTTTGATGCTGGCGCGTCGTTCGGCTGCGGCAAATATCTTCGTTTCGGATGTACACACCTTTCGTCTGCAAAAAGCGCT
>JAJTBH010000428.1 GCA_021287005.1 Anaerolineae bacterium | reverse complement strand
CTGCTTATATCGCTGCTTACCGCAGGATGCTCGTTATCATCAACTGTAATGGATAACCCGATTTTCGGTGATACCAGCACGCCGCTTCCCCCACCCACATCCACCGCCACCTCAACTCCCCCACCCACGCCAACCCCTGTTCCGGCCACAAGGATTAAACAGGCCGAACAGTTATTTTTTTACGGTGATTACGATGCCGCCCGAACCGAATTTCAAACAACATTAAATCAAGCGGGTGATGCTGAGCTGCGCGCAGCGGCTCAATTGGGGTTGGGTAGAATCAGTTACATCAACAAAGATTACAACCAGGCAACTCAAGCCTTTATCACCATCATCGAATATTATTCCGACACAAGCAGTTATGCTCCGGCCATTTTTTACCTTGCGCAAACCTATTCAAATCAAGAACAATATAAACAGGCGGCAGAGGCATATGCAAAATATTTATCCGTTCACCCCAGTGCATTAAACTCGTATGTTAATCAATTGCGTGCCGAAGCGCTTACTTCAACCGGAGATATTGATGGTGCTATCATGGCTTACCAGGCGGCCATCGATTCCAGCATCACGGGCGACACCAGCCAACTTAAACTGGAAATCGGCAAACTGGTGGCATCCAAAGGCGATAACGAAAGCGCCATCACCATTTTTATGGGCGAATATGACGCCACCAGCAACGAATATGTTAAATCAACCGCCAACCTTTTAGCCGGCCGCTCTTACCTCAGCCTGGGCATGCCCGAACAGGCTTATGCCCGTTTCCAGGATTCAGTTAAACATTTTCGCCAGGCTTATGACAGTTATTCAGCCCTGGTTGCACTGGTGAATGACAACCAGCCGGTCAGCGAACTGGATCGCGGCATCATCGATTACAACGTGGGTCAATATGGGCTGGCAATTGACGCACTCAACCGCTATATACAAACCACACCCGACCACGATGGAGATGCCCATTATTATAAAGGCCTTGCAGCCCAGGCAATTGGTGATTATCAGACTGCCATTGAAGAATGGACCGCTTTGATTAATGACCATCCTGACAATGCTCACTGGTTGGATGCCTGGCAGGATAAAGCTTTTACGCTCTGGTATTATTTATACCGTTACGATCAGGCCGCTCAAACCATGTTTGATTTTGTCAGTTTATACCCTGCTGCCAACCAGGCTGCCGATTTTCTTTTTCAAGCAGGCCGTATTCAAGAACGCAACAACAAATTAAGTGACGCAGCCTACACCTGGGACCGGATGATCAAAGAATATCCCGGTGCCGAAATCAGCAGCCGCGGTTTGTTTTTATCCGGAATTACTCAATATCGTTTAAAAAATTATAACGATGCGTTAACTGTTTTTCAGCGCTATCTGGTATTATCCAATCTGCCCGACGACCAGGCATCCGCATTGATGTGGATCGGTAAATGTCAGCAAAAACTGGGGGCCAGTCAAGAAGCGCGCACCGCCTGGGAACAAGCCGTACAATATGACCCGCAAGGTTTTTATGGCATTCGCAGCCGGGAGCTCATCTTAAATATTCCGCCGTTGGTAAAGTTTGGGCAGTATGATTTTGATTATGATCTCGAAAAAGAACGTCCTCTGGCAGAATCCTGGCTGCGCAGTACCTTTACCATCCCGGCTGAAACCGATTTAAATGGCATGGGCGAATTATCTTCCAATCCCCATCTCGAAACTGCCGATGCCCTTTATGAACTGGGTTTTTATAACGATGCCACAGCCGAATATGATCTGTTGCGTAACGAGATCATTCAAGATCCACTTAATAATTATCGGTTATTAAACCATCTGCTCGAACGACGATTATACCGCCCGGCCATTCTCATCAGTCGCCAAATTCTTGACCTGGCTGGTATGGATGATTACAGCACACGCAACGCACCCGTTTATTTTAATCACATCCGGTATGGTGTTTATTACAAAGAAATCCTCCTGCCCGTGGCAGAACAGAATAATCTCGACCCGATAGTACTGTTCAGTTTAATTCGCCAGGAAAGTTTCTTTGAGGGTTTTGCCGGGTCTTCAGCGGGGGCTATGGGTTTAATGCAACTGATGCCCGCCACGGGTAAAGAAATCGCCAACAACCTGAATTATCCGGCTAACTTTCAAAATGACGACCTCTTCCGTCCGGTTGTTAATATTCGCCTGGGGGCCAACTATTTTGCTCACCAGCGTGATTATTTCGGCGATGATATTTATAAAATGCTGGCAGCCTATAACGCCGGCCCCGGCCGGGAAACCCAGGAATGGATTACAAATTCACAGGATGACCCCGATTTATTTATTGAAGTGGTGCGTTATTCTGAAACCCGGACTTACCTGATTAATATTTCGATGTTCATCAACCAGTATCGCTGGTTATATGAAAAAAATAATTAGGCAAAAGATCTAATTTAATAAAAAGAGAGCGGTGGTATCAAAACACACCGCTCTCTTTTGTAATTAATAACCTTACGCAGGTCAGGACATCAATTGAATGGGTTTTTCGATATATTCAGCCAGCGCCTGCATAAAGCGTGCACCTTCGGCGCCGTCGGTCACACGATGGTCGCAGGAAATTGTCGCTTTCATCCGTGTGCCGATTTTTAATTCACCATTTTTAACAACCGGCACTTCTTTGGCAGAGCCGACTGCCAGAATGGCGGCTTCGGGCGGGTTAATGATGGCAATAAAATGTTCTACATCAAACATACCCAGGTTTGAGATCGAGAAGGTTGAACCTTCAATATCATCCGGTTTTACCTTACCCTGCCGGGCTCTTCCGACCATCTCCTTAATTTCAGCCGAGATTAATCGCACCGGTTTTACATCAGCGTCCTTGCTGACGACGGTTAATAAACCGCTGTCCAGCGCGACGGCAACACCCACATTAACATGACCGTGTCTCACAATCTTATCACCCATTAAGGAAGCATTTATATTGGGAAACTGTCTCAAAGTGAGCGCCACAGCTTTGATAATAAAATCGTTTACCGATAACTTTTGCTCATCAGGTACATAAGAATTAACCTCTTTGCGCAGTTTGAGCAGTGCTTCAACATCGTATTCATGGGTTACATAAAAATGCGGCACCTGTTGTTTTGATTCAACCATTCTTCTACCGATAATTGATCGCAAGCGGTCTACCGGCACTGTTTCATCCGGCCTTCCGCTGGACGAACCCGTCCAAACCGGTATGGGTACTGTCTGATTTTTTGT
>JAJTBH010000427.1 GCA_021287005.1 Anaerolineae bacterium | reverse complement strand
TTATTTTTATTTTTTAGGTTCGATTTTTTAACTTCCTCTTACCTGTATCTAACCAATTATTTTTCTCCGTCCTCTCTTCACCTCCTTTCCGATGGATGCGAATTCGCACCACAGGAAGAACGGATAACCAATTCCGTCGGTAAAATCGTGCGGTGGGCTTCCGCTGACGGATGGTCGATCATGTTTATTAACATATCCACCGCCGCAGCACCCATTTCACTGACAGGCTGCCGCACCGTAGTTAGCGGCGGTATGGTGCGTAAAGCCAGGGGAATATCATCAAAACCGATGATGGAAATATCTTCGGGAACTTTCAGGCCGGCCTCTTGCGAAGCGCGCACAGCCGCAGCCGCCATGACATCGCTGGCAATAAAAACGGCATCCGGCTTTAACGGAATTAATCGCTGCATGGCCTCAAAACCGCCCTGATCGGAAAAATCACCCTCAATAACCAGGTCGGGCTCATACTCGAGGTTATATGTTTTTAACGAATCCTGGTAACCCTTTAAACGGTCCACACCGACGATGGTATTCATCGGGCCGGTAATGGTGGCAATGCGCCGCCTGCCCAGGCGATATAAATGACGCATGGCTTCACAGGCGCCGTTGTAGTTATCGGCATCCACAAAACTGGTGGCGTGGCTCATCGGGTTGCGCCCGATGGTGACAAACGGCAGGGCGCGCTCGGTTAACGTCTGCACGATCGGGTCGGTCAGGTGCATGGATGAAACGATCACGCCATCCAACAAACCGTTATACAACACCTGCTGCACCGTACGCCGTTCAAATTCCGGTTCGGCCAGCCAGAGCATGATTGAATAACTTCTCTGGTTGCAGGCGAAAGAAATGCTCTGCATCAACATGGGGAAAAACGGGTCGGAGAAGATGGCGCTCACGCCCACCGGAATGACCAGCCCGATAATATGCGTCTGTCCGGCAGCCAGACTGCGGGCGGCCAGGTTAGGTTGAAAATTTAATTCTTTAATGACTTTATCCACCTTCTGGCGTGTCGATTCGTTAACGTTGGGTTCACCGTTAATCACACGCGAAACTGTGGAGCGAGAAACACCGGCCATGCGGGCAATATCTTCAAGGGTTAATGTCACCGATTATCTCCTGGGAGCGCTCTCAAGGAGCAATTCAAAATAATAGAATATTTTTGCTTAATCTCAATCAATTGTTACTTATTTACTTCGATGATGGGAGCGCTCTCAGAAATATATTACAGATTCTTTAAGGGTTTGTCAAGTACTTTTTAAAGATTTTTTAAATTTTTGAATTTAACCAACCCAGAAATCAAAGGCAAACAACAGCGCCTGCAAGGCAAACAATAACAAACTGGCCATGCTCCAGGCGCGTTCGAAAACCGGGTTTTTACCCAGGCGGGCCAGCATTATATAAATCGCCGGAACGGGCAGCACATACCGCGGCAGCCCCTGCGGAACGGCGCTAAAAAAAGCCACCAGGATTAATAACAACCCATAAACGGCCAGCGAGGGCTCACGCCGCCATAACCAGATACTGGCGCAGACTGCCAGAGCCAGGGCGCCAAACTCTAACCCGTAAAACACGGTGGTCGCCGGGCTGCCGCCCCACATACTTTGCCAGGCATGCTCCCAATTTTGCATGGAAACCGCTATATCCAGCAGCTTGCGGCCAAAAAATGTTTGCTCAACACTCTCAAAAGCCCCTCCCCAGTCTGAAAATTTCCAGGCCAGAATTACCAGCCCCGGCAGCAAGACCATCCATGTGCTTAAAATCGCCCTCCAACGGATTCTTCCGGTTTGTTTTAACATCTCCGGGGTTTTATCCTGCCACCAGGCCCAGGCCAGAGGCAGGATGATCAATCCCCCCACCGGGCGCGTTAACGTGGCCAACGCCGCCAGCAAGCCGGCCCACACCCACTGCCTGCGCCGCAATAAGGCCAGCGCCATAAAAACCAACCCGGTGAACAGCCCCTCACTGTAGACCATCGCCAGAAAAAAACCAGCCGGAAATATCAACAGGTACCAGATAACCCTGATCGCAGTATCTTCGTCCTCCCCCATGTGGCGCACCAGATCATACAGGCCCAACAACGCCAGCGGTGTGCCCAATAAAGACACCGCCACACCGGCCAGCGTGGCCGCCGGAATGGAATTCCAGCCCAGCCAGCGCAGCGGAAAATAAAACAGGCGCATGAATAACGGATAAACCGGGAAAAACGCATAATTGAGCGATAAACGCGAGGTTGCGCCATTTTTAACCGGGGTGCTGCGCACCAATGGGTCGTCATATCCCACGGCGCTGATGGAAAGGTAAAACTCCGAATCCCAACACACCTGTTCATTCATAAATGGATCCATCAAGTAGGGTTGATGATCCTGACTATCTTTAAAAGTGCAGGTTTGCGTCCATTCCAGCGCCCGGTCGGGACGCTGCAAATCGCCGATGCGCATTTTAACCAGGCCCTGGTATGCCACAGTTAAAACGGCCCAACACATCCAGAGTCCCAATATCGTTTTCCACGGGATAGATTTAAGCATGATTTAATTTTATCCCGAAAAGATTTTTGTCTCCCTTTAAGTAGATATTGTTTTTGTCTTACCGCATCTATTGTTCATTTAAACTTGCAAATTTTTTCAATCCGTTTTTTCCGGGAAAAAAGCTTTCTTGTGGCAAGCAGACCCTGTAGGTTGGGTTGAGCTCGCTTTCCGCATGCGAAACCCAACGGATTGGATAAAATCATCTTGCCCCCTCGTGAGCCAAAATGCCCATCAGGGTCTTTCGCGCGATGGGTTTATGTGTCGGTTAATCGTCCATCCGGTTTTATGATTCCGGCCGCTGTTTTAACTTCAACCATGCAAACTTGCAAATTTTTTCAAGCCTTTTTTTCCGGGGGCCAGACCTTCTTGTGGTAAGATAAAGGCTGTTTGCAGTTTATTGAAGAGGAGCTTTTTACGTTGAACATCGTATTTGACTTTGGAGGGGTGATTTTTACCTGGAACTCACGTGAGTTGGTTGCAAAACATTTTAATGGTCAGGAACTGTGCGATAAGGTATACAAAGCCGTTTTTGGGCATCCCGATTGGGCCGAGGTGGATCGCGGCACGATGACGCTGGACGAAGTGACCCGCAACAGCGCCCGGCGCACCGGCCTGCCCGAAGCCGATCTGGCCCGCCTTATTTACGGGGCGGCTGAAGCGCTGGTGCCCATTCCGGAAAGCCTCGACCTGGTTAAAC
>JAJTBH010000426.1 GCA_021287005.1 Anaerolineae bacterium | reverse complement strand
AACAGGGTTTTGCCATCGCTCAGGCGGCGTTGGATGCTGGCGCAGAAGTCACCCTCATTTGCGGGCAATATAACGAAACTCTCAATATTCCATACGGGTGCCAGTTTACACGGGTTGGCAGCGCGCGTGAGATGTTAACCGCCACCATGCAGGCCAGCGCTTCAGCCGACGTTTTAATTATGAGCGCCGCCGTTGCAGATTTTCGTCCGGTCCAGGCAGCCCCACAGAAAATCAAAAAAGAACAAGGTGCCCCGTTAATTCAACTGGAAGCCAATCCGGATATACTCAAAGAGGTTGGATCTCGCAAAAAGGCCAGCGGTTTTCCGCGCAAAATCATCGGTTTTGCGGCTGAAAGCGAAAATTTAATTAAGAACGCAACAAGCAAACTCCAATCCAAAGGCGCCGATTTATTTGTAGCCAATGATATCAGTTCCTCTCAAACCGGCTTTGAAGTCGATTTGAACCAGGTGACATTTTTATCTGCTGATGGCCTGGTTGAAAAACTGCCGGTATTAAGCAAAACAGAAGTTGCCGAAAAATTAATCGAAAAGGTCGTTGAATGGTTCTAAAAAAATGGGGTGCAATGCTGGGGGCGTTAATGCTGTTGCCCGTTTTATTATTTCTGAGACTCGACGGAGCCGTTCAGGCGAATAATTTATCGGCGCAGATCACCCCGACCGTCATTGTCCCCAATACTACTACAGGCCCGTCATTATCCGATTCCGCCACGCTGACAGGTTTATATGGTTTTTCACCCGAAATTAATCCGCTTACCGGCCTGCCGGTAGCCGACCCGTCTTTATTAAACCGGCGTCCGGTTTTGATTAAAGTCTCAAACTACCCGCGTTACAGCCGTCCACAGGCCGGTTTAACATATGCCGACATGGTTTTCGAATATTATATCGGCGAAGAAGCCAACCGGTTTCTGGCCTTGTTTTATGGACAAAATATTAATAAAATCGGGCCGGTGCGCTCCGGCCGTTTGATTGATTCACAATTAACCAATATGTACGGCGGCATTCTGGCTTATGGCAACGCCGATCCAAAGGTGGATAACGTATTAATTTATGAACTGGATCAACGTGCAATCGCTTTTAATGATGCCGGTTGTCCTTCCATCTGTGGCAAGGATACCCACAGTGTTGCAGGCGTTTTCGCCGATTCGGCCGAATTGACTGCCTATACCGAGCGCCACCAGATCGATAATAACCGGCCTGATTTAACCGGAATGCTGTTTGACAAAAAGACGCCTGATACGGATTTATATGGGGTTAAAATTAATGTACGTTATAGCATTCGAGATATTGGCGAATGGCGTTACGACCCGGCCACAGGCAAATATTTACGCTGGATCGAAGCACAAGGCACAGGCAAACCTGAAGACCTGATTCCCCTCACCGACCGTCTTAATGGTCAACAAATATCTTTTGCCAATATCATCATCGTTTTTACCCGTTACATAGAATACGCCCCCACACTGCACCAGATTGAAATCTGGAATAATCAGCAGGGGCAGCCGGCCATCATTTTCAGGGACGGTGTGGCCGTCAAGGGGGAGTGGAGCACACCCGGCCATACGGCTCCCATTCGGTTTTATGATCAGTCTGGTTTACCTTTGGCTTTAAAACCCGGCAATACCTGGATCGTTGTAGCCGGATTCAGTTCTACACTCGAACAAAAACAGACGGGAGACTGGGCTTTACGATTTGCATTGCCCTGATATCGATATGCGTATTCTGGTTATATCCGACATCCATGCCAACCATAGCGCCCTCGAGGCCGTGCTTGAAGCTGCCGGCCGGTTTGACGCTGTCTGGTGTCTGGGTGATCTGGTGGGCTACGGCCCCGATCCAAACCAGGTGATTAATACAGTCAGGTCACTGCCAAACCTGATCTGTCTGTTGGGAAATCATGACGCCGCCGTAATCAATCGCATTGATTTAACCGCTTTTAATTATGATGCACGCCTGTCGTTAAAATGGATGATTGATACCATCACTCCGGATAACCTAAATTACCTGACGACTTTACCGGAAACCGCAATCATAGAGGATGTGCTGCTGGCGCATGGCAGTCCACGCAACCCCATCTGGGAATATATTCTTGATATTTATACCGCCCAGAACATTTTTAACCAGTTTACCGAAAAGATTTTTTTGGTGGGTCATTCCCATATCCCACTGGCTTTTTTCCATAACCCGATTGATAAAAATATTTTTGTACGCCCATTAATTGCCGGTGATAACGTGTTAATTTACCATCGTCATATTTTTAACCCGGGTTCTGTCGGCCAACCGCGAGATTTTGATCCGCGCGCAGCTTACGCCATTTATTACCCGGAATCGGGACGATGGGAAAGTTACCGGGTTGAATATGATTATAAAAATGTACAGGAGCGCATTTTAAAAGCCGGTTTGCCGGAACATCATGCCATTCGCCTTTCCCAGGGCGTTTGATTAGAATCGGGAACCAAAACAAATGGGATTGCGTCTTAATGACAACGATGTATGATTAATAAACACCTGGTTGAAGTAAATTCCATCAGGTGCACAAGATACAGGAGGAGAACATGAAAAAATTTTCGCCGGTTTTATATTTTATAATGATTTTTATTTTGTTAATGAGCGCCTGTGCTCCGGCTGCATCATCTGTTGCCAGCATGGATCAGGCGAAAAGTATGGCTGAGGCTCCGGCTATGCCTGCCGCAGTCGCCCCGATGATTGCTCCGGCACCCGCAGCCGAAGCCTATGACGCCAATGGTGTTTCCGGAAGCGGAGTTGATAATGCTTCAGAAATAAAACGCATTGTCATCAAAAATGCTTCTCTTTCCATCGTTGTGATTGATCCGTCCGTTTCGATGAGCGCCATTGGCAAAATGGCCGAAGACATGGGTGGTTTTATTGTTAACACCAATATTTACAAAACCACCACACGTGAAGGAATTGAAGTTCCGCAGGCTGATATCAGCATCCGCGTACCTGCCGAGCGATTAACCGAAGCGATTGATAAAATCAAAACACTGGTCAGCGACCCGGCCACCGGCGTCACCATGGAAAACGTAAGCGGCTCTGACGTAACCAAGGAATATACCGATTTACAATCTCGTCTGACCAACCTGGAAAAAGCCGCCGACCAGTTGACTGAAATCATGAAGGATGCCCGAAAAACCGAAGACGTCATGTCGGTATACAATCAGCTCATGCAAATTAACGAACAAATTGAGG
>JAJTBH010000425.1 GCA_021287005.1 Anaerolineae bacterium | reverse complement strand
CGATACAATGCGTGATATAAGGTTCTCCCGAAGCGCGTTTTTGTCCGGAATGGGCTTTTTCGGCAAATTCATATGCGCGCATGATGCTTTCGCGATCGGAAAGTGTATAATTTTCGGGCAGAAGCTCCATCAATGTTTCGATATTCATACCGGCCTGTATCCCTGTGAAATATAATGACTAATCCAATTTAATATTATTGAGCCTTATTGAAACAAAATGGATATGCGGTTTTGCTTCTGTCATATCCATTTTGCGTTTTGTGTGGTTTGATGAATTTTATATTATTATACTCACCAACTTGATCAGATGATATCGGCGGTCTGGCGAATAAATAAATCATTTAACTTTTCCAGGTTCACATCCGCAATCGAAGAAAGGCTGTGGTTGGCCTGGCTGGTGTCAAGCATTTTTGTAAGTGTGTTTGGGACGGCAATACAAAACAAACCGGCAGAGCGGGCGGCTTTGATTCCATTGGGGGAATCTTCAAATGCAACGGCTTCGTTTGCATCTACCTGAAGGTTTTTTAGAGCACTCAAATAAACTCCGGGATCCGGCTTGCCTAAGGGTACTTCTTCGCGGGTATGAACGCCATTAAAATAATCGAATATTCCCAGGCGTTTGAGGTTTGAACTGACCCAATTGTACGAAGCACCGGACGCTACGGCCAGTTTTACACCGGCTTGGCGCGCTTCAAGGACCAATTCTTTAACACCCGGCATGACCGGTTGAAGAGAAAGTAATTCATGCAAATGTAAGTCCCGTTTTTGAATTACTTCCTCACGACTTATATTATTATGTAATTCTTTTTCGAGATGTTTATAAATGTCAAAACTGCTTTCACTGATGCCGATGGTGGAGAGCCATTCCTGCAAGGGAAATTTCACCTGGTAGGTTTTATATATCCATTCCCAGGTTTTAAACTCGGCCAGTTCTGTATCGAGGATTAATCCGTCGAAATCAAAAATAATTGCTTTTATGCGCATCTTCTACCCGATTTAATAGTAAGGATTAATTTGTCGAATTATAATACTAAATAGAAATTTACAACCCGAACATTGCAAAATAAAAGGGTTTTTAATGATATATGCGATGAGAAGGGGAAAAAATTAACCGAATTAGACTGGAGCGTAAATATGAAACGAATTGCCGTATTAACGAGTGGTGGGGATGCGCCCGGGATGAACGCTGCCATTCGCGCTGTTGTCAGAACAGGCATTGATAAGGGATATGAAATTTTTGGCGTTCGTCATGGATTTCAGGGATTAACTTATGGTGAATTATTCCAAATGGGTCCGCGCGATGTGGGCGGCATTATTCAACAGGGTGGCACCGTTTTGGGTAGTGCACGCTGCCTGGAATTTAAGACCTTGGAAGGACAACTAAAAGCTGTCCGTGTCATTCACCAGAATGAAATTGATGGCGTTATTGTAATCGGTGGAAACGGGTCACAAACCGGTGCTTATGAACTTTCCAAACACAACGTTCCGGTGGTCGGAATTTCCTCGACCATTGATAACGACCTGTACGGGTTTGATATTACCATTGGGGTTGATACTGCTTTAAATATCGCCCTGGAAGCGATTGATCGATTAAAAATTACGGCTTCATCACATAACCGGGCTTTTTTGGTGGAAGTGATGGGGCGCAACTGCGGATACCTGGCTTTAACGGCGGCCATTGCCGGCGGCGCTGAAATGGCGGTTTTACCCGAAACCGAAACCGATCCGGAAGTGGTCGGCGAGAACATCCGCCAGGCTTATGAAAAAGGTAAAGCGCATGCGATTGTGGTTGTGGCGGAAGGCGCCAGTTATGATGCTGAAAAATTGAATGACTATTTTAAGACACACAAAGAATCGCTTGGTTTTGATGTTCGTATGGTGATTTTGGGCCATGTTCAGCGTGGCGGTGCACCGAGTGCGTTTGACCGGATTCTGGGAAGTCGCCTGGGGGCGGCCGCCATTGAACAACTTTCGATCGGCAAAAGCGGGGTTGTGGTCGGCCTGGTAAATGGAAAAATAAACAGCCTGCCACATGCGGATATTGTGGGAGTTAAAAAGGAATTGGATCCCCAATTGATAAATCTTGCACGCGTTCTGGATAAATAATTTTGGCTCAGTAAAAAAAACAAGCAGCTCAAAAAGCTGCTTGTTTTTAATTAAAGTAAAAATAATTTTAGCGATTAAAACTTTTCAGGTATGCCTGAATAAATCCGTTTAAATCTCCGTCCAGTACACCCTGTGTATTTCCGGCTTCAAATTCGGTGCGATGATCTTTTACCATTGGATAGGGATGTAAAACATAGGATCTGATCTGGCTGCCCCATTCCGCTTTGGTGTATTCACCGCGTAATTCCGCGATCTGTTTTTCAATTTCTTCACGTTGAATATCCAATAACTTGGCGCGCAGTACTTTCATGGCATTTTCACGATTTTGCATCTGTGAGCGTTCGTTTTGACAGGAGACAACGATGCCGGTTGGAAAATGGGTAATACGCACGGCGGTGGCGTTTTTCTGTACATTTTGTCCGCCGGCCCCGGAAGATTTATACACATCGATACGAATATCTTCAGCGTTGATTTGAATGCTGTCGTCTTCCGAATTTACTTCAGGCAGCACTTCAACCAGGGCAAAGGATGTATGACGGCGATGGGCAGCATCGAAGGGCGAGAGACGCACAAGACGGTGGACTCCCTTTTCTGATTTAAGGTATCCATATGCAAATTGACCGGTTACGTTGATGGTTGAACTTTTTATGCCGGCTTCTTCGCCTTCGGTTTGATCGAGTAATTCGGTTTTAAATCCGTTTTTGTCTGCCCACCGTAGATACATACGGAATAACATGGCGGCCCAGTCCTGCGAGTCGGTGCCGCCGGCGCCGGCATGTACGGATAAAATGGCATTTCCCTTATCATACGGACCTGAAAGCAAAACACTGATTTCTTTTTGAGACAACAAATCTTCAATGTGCAAAATCTGCTGTTCGATATCAGGGCGTAAACTTTCATCATCGAATTGCGCCAATTCGATATTATCATTTATTAATTTTTGGAGATTCTGCCAACCGGAAACCTCTTCCTTTAAATCCGCCAATTTTTTCATGGTGGCAAGGGCCTGTTCACGATTGTCCCAGAGGGATGAATCTTCAGATTGTTTTTCCAGGTCTGTTAATTGAAGCTGTTTGTTGGGTAAGTCAAAGACGCTCCAGTAGAGCAAGTAATTTTTTTTCTGACTTTTGTAAC
>JAJTBH010000005.1 GCA_021287005.1 Anaerolineae bacterium | reverse complement strand
GTCGCGTGATTGCCCTGAATTTCATCAATCAGGGGCTGGCCGAAGGGCAAAGAGTCGTGCTTTTATCAGCCGGTTACAGCGATGCCATCATCCCCGCCACACCCACGTCATCCGTTGAAAATCGTTCGGATTCATATTTTGAAGATAATAACGTTATCGTTTTCTCACAGAAAATGGATAAAAACAATGAAGACGGTTTTGATATCGACCGTTTTACCGATTGGTTAACCGCCGCAGCCGAGCTCACATTACAAAGCCCCGACAATGTTTTATGTACCGGGATTCGCGTCTTAACCCAGACCGACAACATTCTCACCGATATTAATAATCCCGGTCAGCTCGAAAGTTATGAAGAATTTATCGACCAGTATTTCACAACCAACCAGTGTATTGTGCTCTGCCAGTATCAACGCCACGCCTTCCCACCAAAATTATTAATCGAGGCGCTTACCACCCATCCTACCCTCATTATTGGCAGAGAAGTGGTTAATAACTTTTATTACATTCCTTCACCACAAAAAGCCCCTGAAAATTCTTTACAAACTCGTCTGGATCAATGGATCACCAACCTGTTGGTGGCACACAAAACCGAGGAAGAGCTCTTTTTAACCCATACCTGGGTTGAAGGTGCCTCGGATATGGTTTTATGGATTGATGAAAACGGATCGATCGTTTATGCCAATTCAACCGCCTGCGAACGCCTGGGGTATGAACGTTCCGAATTATTAACCAGCAATATCGAGGCTATTGAACCGGCTTATCCACTGCCGGTCTGGCAGCAAACCTGGGCGGATTTAAAAGAAAAACGGTACAACACCTATGAAACCGAAATGCTCACGCGTAACAAACAGGCCATTCCGGTGGAAGTTAAACGCAATCTGATCGCATACGGCGGGCGGGAGTACAGTTGTGGCATAGCCCATGACATTAGCGAACATAAACGCCGCGAAAAATTGCAGCAGGCTATTTATCAACTCTCCGAAGCCTCCAATTTTGCCCGGACGCAGCAGGACCTTTTTAAAAATGTTCACAAAATAATCGCCACCCTGATTCCGGCTCAAAACCTGTTTATTGCCCTTTATGATTCCGATTCCAATATCGTTTCCTTTCCCTATTACGTGGATGAATATGATTCTCCCCCGGCGCCGCGTAAAGACGGCAAAGGGTTAACTGAGTTTTTAATTAAAACCGGCCGCCCTCTTTATTATTCACCCGACAGTGAATTTAATCTTCGCGAACACGGCATCCTTTACCTGGGCACTTACGCGCCGTGTTGGATGGGCGTCCCCCTGAAAACAACGGATGGACGCATTATTGGTTCACTGGTGGTACAGTCTTATAACTACGATGTATCTTATGGGGACGACGAACTCACCATTTTAACCTTTGTATCCAGCCAGATTGCCATGGCCATTGAACGCCAACGTGCTGAGGAAGAATTGCGTGACAGTGAAGAAAATTTCCGCATGCTGGTGGAGGGGATTAAAGATTATGCCGCTTTTATGCTCGATCTGAATGGTTTTGTGTTAAGCTGGAATTCCGGAGCCGAACGTATGAAAGGTTATCAGGCCAGTGAAATCATCGGTAAACATTTCTCGGTCTTTTATTGTGAAGATGATATTGAACACAACCTGCCACGTTTTGAATTAAGCCTGGCCGCCCGAAAAGGCAGCCTGGAACATGAAGGCTGGCGTGTTCGTAAAGACGGTTCAAAATTTTATGCGCGCATCGTGATTAATGCTCTGTATAACCCCAGAGGCGAAGTATACGGTTTTATTAAAGTAGTGCGGGATATTTCTGCCAGTCATACCAGCCAGAGTCGCAACACCGATTATCGCCATTCAGCCTTAAACGATTTTTAGCGCCCGGTTTCCACCCAGACCAGCCGGCCATCGGAGCGGATCTCGACCCAACCGTGGGTGTTAATATTTACCCAGTTTTGCGGCAGAGCATCTCGACTGGCGGCAAAAACGGCCTGGGGATGAAAACCAGCCCATTTTTTCATGGATGTTTCATCAACCAGATCCGCACGGCTCAACAATAAAATCTCACCTTGTTGTTGTTTTTCCGGATCAATTTCGTCAGGCGATACGCCGCCCGGAATCAACAAGCTTAAATTACGCCAGCGCAGTCTTAAAACTGTTCCGTTTTTGCTGCTTTCCACTATTTCAAATTCAGCCTGCTCACCCAGATCCAGGCGCTCTGAAGACCTTAATATGCGGCCCGTCGCTCCGTTGGCCGCCAGATCATCCAACCTGCGCCTTAATAAGGCACTGTCTACCACTGATTCCGTCCGGTACACCTGGCCGGGTAAAAAACGCTGGTTTAACAAATAGACTTCCTGCATTGTCCCCGGTGAAGCATCAGTAATAATCCAGGCGTCCAGGTGACGTTCAAAAGGCGAAAGGCGCGCACTGACAGCGCCGCTTAAATCACCGTTTATGGTGGCACCATTAATTAAAATCGTTTGTCCGCCCGGTGTGCGCAGCAAAACGGTTAATTGATCCTCTCCGCCCAGCAAAGTCAGGTGTAAATTTCCATCCGGCAAAGACAACGCATAACGCATACCTATCACTGCCCCCAATGCCAGGGCGATTAAAACAGCTGTCGGTTTTATCAGATCTCTTACCGGTTTTAAATAACTTAAAATACCGGGGGAACATAAAAACAACAGGATATAAATCAAAGCAATCGACCATAACGGCAGATCGCCGCTAAACAGCACGCCGCCGGGCAAATTTGCCAACAGCATTACACAACGAATGGTATAGGTTAACAACACACCTGCCGGGTATGCCAGCAGTTGACCCAACGGCGGCAGCAGCAGCCCGGCCAGCACGGATAAACCTCCCAGAATCATAAGCAGAGATTGGACCGGCAAAACCACAATGTTTGCCAGGAGCGCCGCCAGCGATAAACGCTGAAAGTGGTAAATCATCACCGGAAGTGTGGTCAACTGCGCCGCAAGTGTACACAAAACCAGCTCACCCACCCAAACGGCGGTCTGTTGAGCCCAGGTTACCGGCAGCCATTTTTCCATCCAATCCAAAAGCTGTTCCTGTAAAGGCCCCGCGTACCAGACCAAACCCAACGTAGCGGCAAACGATAACTGAAAGCTGATATCCCAGGGCAAAAATGGGTCAAACAGGCTCATCAAAGCAGCCGTGAACAACAATGAATTTATCCCCAGTTGACGCCGGCCAATAATTACCCCGCCAAAGCCCATCACACTCATGATGGCAGCTCGCACCACCGAAGGCGATGCACCGGTTAACAGGGTATAAAATGTGATGACTGCCACTGCCAGAGGCAAACTTTTTCCGGCCGGCAGCAAACGCCCTAACAAAAGAGTTATCAGGGTGGCAATGATCGCCATATTAAAGCCCGATATGGCAATAATATGCGCCGTACCACTGTCTTGAAATGCCTTTTGAACATCAACCGGCAGATCATCGTCATTTCCTACTAAAATACCGGCCAACAGCGCAGCTTCAGGTTGAGGAAACAAACCATAAATACAACTTTGCGCCAGCGACCGCAAACCATCAGCCACCCGGATAATGGGGTTACCTTGGTCACGTTGCAACAAATTCACATTGGCAAAGGCCATTTGCGCCTGAACCCCCTGGCGATATAAATACTGGCGAAAACCGTCCGCTTTTAATTGTGATAAAGCGGTTAATTCGCCCTGCACCCTCAAACGATCACCATACCGGTATATTGTATTTTCCGGGAATGTGGTAACCAACAGCATACCGCTGGGATTTAAGATTTCATCTGTTTTATCTTCCGCCTCTGCAATAACCCACATTTTTTCAACCGAAAGGCGTAAGGTTACCCGGTTGTCAGCAATTTGCGGGGCTGCTTGAACAACGCCCTCCACCTGCACCGCCTTTCCGGTTGCATACCAGGCCAGGTTCCCGGCACCTTCGACCGGCCGCGCCATCTGGTATCGCAGCGCCCCGCAAAATATCGTCGCCAGAACCAGTCCCAGAGGCAAAATACAAAAACGCCGCCAGGTCAGCCAAAATTTCCCCGAAAAACGTTTTTCAACACCGGCCAAAAGCAGGCTGGCCAGAATCAGTGCGCCCCAGACCCACAATGGCCAATTTTGCCGGTTTGCCAGCAGCAATCCACTCATAAATGCCAATGAAAGCCAGATCAACGGCAGGCTGCGGAAAACATGCTCAATGGAGGGTCTTGATTTAACGGTCATGTTATATCCTCATGGTTAATGAGGTTTTAAGAATTATTTACAAAAAAGGTGGAATCAACATGGCTGTCTGCCGGCGATAACGGGCATAATCTTCGCCAAATTCGACCAGCAGTTTTTTCTCTTCAAAATAAATTCCTATCAAAATATACGACGTAAATCCGATAAATAAAGCCAGCAAATTTAAGCTCATTATCGGTGTCAGCCAGATGAATAATAAACTGAAGCTATACACCGGGTGACGCATCCAACGATAAAAACCCTGCACAGATAGCGCCGGAGGGCGACTGGAACCGTTCACCGAAACCATTTGTTCCAGACCCAACAAGGCCCAAACACCGGTTTGGCGCAGGGCGATTAAAGCGCAAACAACAGCCGCCGCCTGTAAAACCAGGGCAGCCCAGAACCAGGGCACAGGAATGCGGTAAAGCTGCCGATCGGGCAGCCATATTACCAGTACCAGTAAAAATAAAAGGCTGATGAAAGAAAATAAATTAAAAAACAACCGGTAAAAACGGTGAGCAAAAAGCCCCAGCCATTTTTCGGCCAGGGCTTTAACAAACAAAGATGCAGTTAATGAGTGAAAAATACCGTACACAGCAGTGGCGAGTAAAATCCAGAAAAAACTAAACATTCCGTATTCCCCTTTTTTACCTGCCTTTTTATTGGATCAACCCTTTTGCGGCTGCTCCGCCATCAGGGCCTTTAAGCGCGGATGATTGCTATAAAACCCGTGGTAATCTTCCGGCAGCATAACCGCAATGCGGCACATCAATTCATCCGTCCATTCCTGTAATTGTTCGTCGCGTCGTTCGCGTTCCAAAGGCGGGATGGTAAAACCGGTTCCGATGCGTACCTTCACTTTTGGACGCTGCAGGGTAAAGATTTTTTTAAGCATTACATCCGTACCCACCACAGAAGCCGGAATGATAGGAACACCGGTTTTGTGGGCCAACAGAATAACGCCCGGTTTGCCTTCCAGCATACGCCTGTCCTTACTGCGGGTGCCTTCGGGAGCAATGGCCAGGAGTAAGCCATTTTTTAAAGCTGAGGCAGCCGTGCGAAACGCTGAAAAATCGGCTTTACTGCGATCAATAAAAATAAAACCCATCGTTCGCCCAAACCAACCGAAAAACCAGTGCTTTTCATATTTTTCTGCCATTAATGCCACAACTTCTCTCTTTACAGGCAGGGTTAATAAAATGGGCGCATCCATACGGCTGAGATGATTGGCTGCAATCATCACGCCGCCTTGCATGGGAATATTTTCAAGTCCTTCAACCTCAACCGAAACCAGCAGGCGCACCAGATGGTCAAGAATGGATTGGACTATTTCACGCGTGGAACTCATGCTTTAATTTCATCCAGCGGTTTCTGAGGTTCTTTGGGGCCACGGGTTGAGCGAAAATATTCAACAACGGCAGGCAGCACTGAGATGATAACGATGGCGATAACCACAAAAGAAAAGTTGTTTTTAACAATGGGCAAATTGCCAAAGAAATAACCACCAAAAGTACACAACAATGTCCAGACCAGGGCGCCGGTCAGGTTATAGCTGATGAAATAACCATAACGCATTCGTCCCACGCCGGCCACAAAGGGCGCAAAGGTGCGCACAATGGGAACAAAACGGGCCAGGAAAATGGTTTTGCCGCCATGTTTGTCATAAAACGCCTGGGTTTTATCGAGATATTCCTTTTTCAAAAAGCGCACGTTGCCGCTGAATGCACGCGGGCCGATGGTATGGCCGATCCAATAATTGGCGGTGTCGCCCAAAAAGGCAGCACAGAACAAGAGGAACCACAGCAAAAGAATGTTAATATGTTCAGTGGTTACTGCGGCTACCGCACCGGCAGCAAAAAGCAACGAATCACCGGGTAAAAACGGGGTCACCACCAGGCCGGTTTCCATAAAAATTACCAGGAACAACAGCACATAAGTCCAAATGCCAAATGTTTGAATAACCTGCGGTAAATATTTATCAAGATGCAGGAATAAATCAACAAAAAACATTATTGTATCCATCAGATTTAATCAACCTCATTCCGGTTCAAAAACACCCGCTTTTGAACCTAAACTTATTTCAAGATTTTTCTTTAAAAATACAGGCTAATTTTACCCTATTTTTAAGACATCGTTTTTAACCATCAGGCGGCTGCCTGGCGTTTTAACACCCGATTATTATGCAATAATATGACAAACAGATTAATAAATAAAATAATAACCCCCAGCGGCGCTATCAATCCCAGGGATTGAATAAAATCATTTTGAACGAGTGGGCCAACACTTAAAATTACTGTTAAGCCATTCCAAAGGGCATGTAAAAAAACGGAGAGTAAATAGGTCTTTAACAGGCGCAGGTAACGCCCATCTTCAAAAGTGGCAGCCAGAGCCCACCCCATAAAACCGCTGGTCACGATGTGCAAAAGACCGGTACCCATCCGCCCCAGTGCCAACACCATCCAGGCAGAATTCATGGATGAAGTCATGGCGTTCATGCTTTCAAACAAGGCAAAAGCCGCTCCGCAGATCATCCCGGCCACCCAACCCTCGGCAGGCGTCATGCGGCGGTTAACCAGAAACCAGAGCGCCACAGGTTTTAACAATTCCTCAATCAAGGGTACAAAACCACTGAAAACGGCCAACACCATATACATGGTCAACGGATTATTTACATACAGTTGCACGACTCGCCAGATCACTTCGGGGTTAAGGCTGCTGTAAGCCAGGCGCATCTGAAGGCGGTTTAACACATCAGAAATACCGGGAACGTTATAAACCATCCAGGCCACGGCGCTGATCATAACTCCGCTTAAGATAAACAACTCAACCAGGATGGCCGTAAGCGGGACAACCGTCAGACTTACGCTTAATAATCCCCAGGTAAACTGTGGGCTTCCCGTTTTTAAATGACGGCTGCCAAGATCAAGGATGATCCACAAAGGAATAATGACGGCCAGCAAATGCATGGGTGAAATCAATAACAATGCATTGCCTTTGCCGCTGCTTAAAGTTGCACCGGCCAGCAAAGCCAGCGGTAAAATCGCCAGCATCATCATCAATAACCTGTGATGGTCACCCACAAAGTTTTTTTCCTGCGGTCTTCCCAGCAGGCGCAAAATCGCATAAATAATAGATGGCAGGTTTAAGACCGCCGCCGTAGCGGCGGTCCATGCCATTGCCAAAAATGAAGCAGTCTGTGAAAAATCTTTTGAACTTACCATGTAAAAGATACCAATCGCAAGCATCAACAGAAATCCCGTCCCATACAAAACAAAACCGCACAGGCTGATGATAAACTGGGCTATTGTTGGCAAAGTATTTTTCCACGACCACTGCATGTTTTTATTTTTCCTCAATAGTTACCGAGATAATTTTATCTCCTGCCGGCGGGTTCGGGTCGCTGCTGACATCACGCAAGGTTAATTTTTTAACCACATCCATACCTGAAGTCACCTCTCCGAAAATTGTGTAAAGACGGTCAAGGTTGGGTAACTTGTCCATAGTAATAAAGAACTGGCTGCCATTGGTATCGGTATTCTGCCCGCGAGCCATTCCAACCATACCTTCTTTGTCAAATGCCACGCCTTCGGCTATTTCCGTATCAAATTCATAACCCGGACCGCCCAGACCTGAATCACTGGGATCGCCGGTTTGCGCCACAAAATTTGAAATAACGCGATGGAAGGAATTACCGTCAAAATAACCCTCTTTAGCCAGGAAAATAAAACTGTTGACAGTGGTGGGGGCTTTATCGGGGAATAGTTTAATCACGATATCGCCTTTTTCAGTTTTAATCGTGGCAGTATATTCTTTGGCAGAGTCCACCACCTGAGGCGGGCATTCTTTATACAGGCGGCTGTTTAACTTAACCATATTAAGAACGTTTTCAAACAGAATCACATTGGCCGACAGGGTATAGGTCTGGCCGCCGGTAATTAAATAGAAAGTGGGCGTTCCCTGTAAACCGTTATTGGGATCGCTGGCCAGTTTAATAACCTCGGTTAAAGCGCTGTTCACCTTGGTTTTGATTGCATCGCTTTCCAGATCGGCAGTAAACTTTTTCTGGTCCAGGCCACTGATGGCTGGCGCAGCTTTTTCTTTTAAGTAGGTTACAAAAGCGGCTTCGCTTTCAAGTGCGGTCCAGACGCTCCAGTTGTCGGGTTTAAAAAGGAAATCGTGCATCTCCCAGAACTTTCCCTGCAAACCGGCAGCCTCTGATGCACGGGCAGCCATGGATGATTTATCATGCATCTGTAAAGGAAAATGACGATAAACCAGGCGAACCTGCCCGTTCTGCTTGGCCATAAATTCATCCAATTCGTTGGCTATCTGTTGGCAGTATGGGCATTGAAAATCGCTGTATTCAATCAGGGTAATGACAGCATCCGAGGGGCCTTCAATCCAGTCGGTCTTTTCATCCACAGGGGGAATGGAAGGTCGATATTGTTCGGGAATTTCCGGCAATAAGGAATCCACTACCTTACAAGTTGCCGGCGCAGTTGAAACCGGCAGGGTCGGCATTCTGGCCGGGGTCGGTTCGGCAGTGGCCGAACCATCGGTTGTTGCGTTTTGTGTAGCAACCTCAGTGTTTGTTACCGGGGCTGCAACTGTGCTTTCGGCAGCAGTGGTGGGCACGACAGACGCCGCAGGCATCACGGCAGCGACCTGCCCCGAACAGGCGCTTAATAAAATCATTGCCAGAAGCGGCAAAGTATACAGGCTCTTTTTTAACATATAATCCAGGTTTCCTTTCTCTCTACCGGTTAAATTGACCAACCGGTGACCATAAAATGCACGCTTATCGGCGCATTTTAAACAATTACATCATTTTATCATTTAAAACAAAAGCATACCTCACCCCTGTTAATTTTTCGACCGGGAGAGAATTATGCTGTCACGAAATTATTTCCGTGTAAAATTTTTTAATTGAGATAACACTACATTTATTAATGACGTTTGCACTACTTCAGGGGGTTGCCCGGCATCTATTACTTTCCAACGATCACTGTTTTCATCCGCCATTTTTAAATATCCCAGGCGCACGCGTTTATGGAAAGCCAGTTCGTAAGCGTCCAGGCGATTCCATTCACCACCGCTGTTCATACGCCGCCGCAATCCCACTTCGGGATCAATATCCATCAGCAGGGTTAAATCGGGTTTGAGGCCGCCGGTGGCAAAATCCAACAATCTGCTCAAAAAATCGATATCCAGCCCATGCCCATAACCTTGATAGGCCAGGCTCGAATCGGCATAACGATCACATAATACCACCTCACCCTGTGCCAGATGTGGGCGAATGACTTCGTCGACCAGTTGAGCACGCGCGGCGCAAAAGAGTAATATTTCTGCACGCGGATTCATGTTTTTATTTTCCATACGCGACAATAAAATACTGCGCACCTGATCA
This sequence comes from Anaerolineae bacterium, assembly GCA_021287005.1. GTDB lineage: Bacteria > Chloroflexota > Anaerolineae > Anaerolineales > Anaerolineaceae > JAJTBH01. The sequence continues at coordinate 21,708 of JAJTBH010000005.1, read as the reverse complement.
CCGATTAATGTGCCCCCCGGTTCACGTGTGGTAAAAACTTTATAACCCTTTTGGCGTAATGTGTTCGCCAGAAGCGTGATTTGTGATGTCTTGCCGCTGCCTTCAGGTCCCTCAAAAGTAATGAACATAAGTTTTTATTCCCTGTAGATTCGGACGCGCCGGTTTGGATCTTTGCCAAAGGATTGTGAAATCAGGTTGGATTCTCGTGCCAGTTCATGCTGCACCCGGCGCATGGAAGCCGGTGCGGGAGGCAAATCGACATAACGTTGACCGTTTAAAACCGCATCAATGGCAGCCTGGGCCTGCCCGGCATAAACATCGGCATTACCCCGTGACGCATCCAATGACAGGTTAAACAACTCGGCCAGTGAATTTTCCATCTGGTTAATCGTATTGGCGCGTAAAACATATATCGGCATGCCGTGCTGTTCGGCATCCTGAATAACCTGTTGGCGGTTGCGATAATAAGCGCGCAGTGTAATGACCACATCAGCTTCACTTAAATCTCTGGCAACCACCACCGGCACATTCAGGCGTTTGGCAGCTTGAGTCAGGCGATTGCGCGCCACGCCATAGGGAAAAACGCGCACACTGCCGTGCCCGCCGCCGGCCACCGGGGTGGGAGCGTCATATTCATTCATTTCCGGCGGAGCCGACATTTGCCGCAGGGTCTGCACCCGGCGGTTGCCGCCGCGAATGGGGATAACTTCAGAGCCGCCATTCATACCGGCTGCATTAGCACCGCCCGGACCACGCCGCAGACCCTGGGGCACAAAACTGGCCATGGGCATGGGTTGTGGTTTTTCTACATGCAGTTCACCTTCATCATCGCTGTAACGCAGTTCAGCCTGCACAGGTTGGCCGCGCACAGCCGTATCGACTGCATTGGAAACATCGGCATGGATCATCAATCGGTCGCGTTCCACAATCTCGATTAACACATCAAAAGTCGGTGGCGCTCGTCGCTCCAACACGGTTTTTTGTGTGCCTCTGCGGCGCGCTTCCTCATCAGAAAGCGTAACCGATTCAATACCGCCGATTAAATCCGAAAGGGTCGGATTCATCATTAAATTTTCAAGCGTTTTGCCGTGTGCAGTGCCAATTAATTGCACACCGCGTTCGGCGATCGTCCGCGCAGCGGCGGCTTCCAGTTCACGCCCAATTTCATCAATTACAATCACTTCCGGGTTGTGGTTTTCAACCGCTTCAATCATCACTTCGTGCTGTAATGAGGGCTGGGCCACCTGCATTCGCCGCGCCCGTCCCACAGCCGGGTGGGGCACATCACCATCACCACCGATTTCATTGGAAGTATCCACGATCACCACACGTTTATTCTCGGCCAGAATACGGGCCGCCTCGCGCAGCATGGTTGTTTTACCGATACCCGGACGTCCCAGGATTAAAATACTTTTACCCGATTCAATCAGGTCTTCAATAATATCGATCGTGCCATATACGGCGCGCCCCACACGGCAGGTCAGCCCGACAATGTGGCCGCCGGTTACGAATGGCTGAAATACGGTGTAAAGTGCGCTCAAGACCGGCCCGGTTGTCAGCATCAAAATCGCCAATTTTCGAAATGACGGTATCCAGATCGTTGCGGTCAACCTCCTGTTGGCTTAAAGCCGCTTCGCCATTGGTAAATAAAGCCACCGGTAAACGTCCCAGATCTAATATAATTTCAATTAAATTGTCAGAATTATCAGCCTGTTTCAATGCGTGCGCAATCGATTGAGGCAGCACATCCATGAGAGCCTGCAAATCGTCTGTAATTCGTCTCTGTACCATATATTTATCCTTATAAAATTACTGCTTTACGACCCGCTGGATACCGCCGAAGAATCCTGGGGTGCAGCATCACCCGCTTGATGGTTAAATTGGGAAAGGTGGTTATTAACCAGTGGCGCTGTGCTTTCGGCGCGCCGGTGTTCAACCAGGCCAAAACGTTCCGGCGCCGTCACACGCTGAACATTAACCAGGCGTTTCACCAGCAATGCCTGCCGGTTAATAAGGATTTCCCCCAGGTCATTTAACTGGTTTTCCATCCAGTTCTGGTATGAACGCTCAATTAAATAAATCGGGCGTCCCAGCCGCGGGTTAACCAACGGCATCATCTGTTTCAACAATATCCCGGCATGTTTTACTTCGGGATGAATTAACGGTAATAATACAATGCCTTGAGGTCCATAAAAGCACTCCACATAAGCCAATAATTCATCGCCCTGACGATAAACAAAACCATCCGGCCGATGTTCAGAAAACGGGTTGGCCGCCTGTGCCAACGGCGGCACCAGGTTTTGAAAGAGACTCCGGATCGAAATTTCGTCCAGCCCGCGCGCGGGCTGCCAGGGTGTTTCCGTCTGGTTATCGTTTTCCTGATCCGGATGTAAACGCCAGATACGCTGCCAGCCGTAAATGCCAAAACCGGCCCGCCGAAAATGTTCCATCAATGGGGAATCTTCATCAATCTCGGCCAGTAAATTGTAAACGCCCCATTCCCCCGCTTTCTCGGTTAAGCCATCCAGCATATCCACCAGCAGGGGTGAATCAGCCTGATTTACGGGAAACAAATAAATCAGGCGCGCCGAGCGTTCTCCATGACGATAATTTACTTTTGATGCCAGTAAATCGCCTGTTTCAGGTAATTTAATTGCGCCGCTAAACGAGTTACGTTTCGGATTAAGGATGCCGAGAATATTTTCCAGATTAATTAAGTCCCCACGTGTTAAACCTTCAACACTATCCAATGAAAGGATATGTTGACGATGCCGATATAAATATATCAGATCATACCAGGCAAGGGGCCGAATATTAATAAGAGTACTCCTTCAGCAATATTAAAGCACCCGATTTTTTCGACTGATGAAAATAAAATAAACACCCAGGCCAATGCCTGCCAAAATCAGCAGCAAACCTACCAACAGCAACCAGACACTGCCGCCGTCACCCTGTGACGTATTGCCACTGCCAGTGCCGGAAGCGTCTGGCGTTGAGGCCACCGAGCTGGGTTGGGCGCCAAAAGGAATGATATGTTTATCTCCGGCTTTAACACCAATGGCATAATTCATGGCCGTTGTCGGGTTAAAACCTTCGGGGGGTGCAACGCTGATGTTATAGTCGCCTTCAGGCACATCTTTGCAGACCGGTTCCTGAGCGGTAAGACCGTTTTCGTTCACTTTATATTCTTTATCCTGAAGACTAAAAGCCCCGTTCTCGACCGGGGGTTCACCTGTTTCAGGCATGGCATTACCGTTTGTATCAAAAAACAGCGAGACGCAGATCTGCCCCATACCATTAAAGGGCGTGGGGGTCGGAATATTGGGATCTACAGTCGGCATAGCGGTGGGCTCAACTGTGGTTCTTTCTTGAATGGACAGAACCAGTTCCTGTCCCGGTGTGAGTGAGCAATTTTCATCCAGGTTATTAAGCTGGCGAATTTCATTAATATCAGCGCCTGTTTTTAAATAAATGCTGATACAGGTATCATTTTGTTGAACCACATAAATAACGCGGCCATCAGCATTCGGCGTAGGCGTTTGATAAACAGCCTGGGGATGCTGTGAAACGGCTTCAACGGGTGCGGCCCATGCCACCATAATGGCTATCATCAGCAAAAGAGTCGCAAGCAAGGAAATTTTCTTGGTCATGATCTTTCTTTCATTTCTCCGGAAAGTGATTTTTAGCACCTTCTCATAGATTGTTTTTCAGGCTCCATTATATCATTAACCCCTTAAGCGTCCGCTTGATAAAACAACGCAGAAGGGTAAAGTAAAGGTAAACAAATTTTAACAAAAATTTATTAAAAAAGTGTATTTAATAATATTTATAAACCGGGTATTTCAAGGTAGAACGTGGCCCCCTGCCCGGGGCTGCTTTCAGCCCAAACTCTGCCCCCCATACGTGCCATGGCTTTATATACCAGGGCCAGCCCCACGCCTGTGCCGGGATAATCCTCCTGGCGATGCAGGCGGTTAAACATATCAAAAATTCGATCGTGATATTGCATATCAAAACCAATACCATTATCTTTTACCCACAGCAAATAAGTGTTTCCCCGTTTAACACCTTTAATTTCAATTTCAGGTGCTTGCACGTCCCGGGTAAATTTCAGCGCATTATCCAACAAATTTCGCAGCGCCTGTCTTAACCCCTCATAATCAGCCAAAACAAAACCGTCTGCCAGTTCAATGGATAACTTTGCACGACTGTTTTGTAAATCATCTTTACGTTCATCAATCACACTGTTAAGCATGTGCTGCAAATTTACCCTGTCCGATGAAAACGCCCGGCGTTCAAGGCGTGAATAAGCCAGCAAATCATCAATTAATTGCCCCATGCGTTTTATATTTACCGCAATCCGGTTCAAATAAGAACGCCCTTCATCATCCAATGCTCCGGCATATTCACTCACCAGAATTTTACTGAAACCCTCAATCACGCGCAGAGGTGACTTCAAATCATGCGATACCGAGTAGGAAAAAGTCTCCAGTTCCTTGTTGGCCGATTCAAGCTGCGATGTGCGCTGGCGTACGCGCGCTTCCAGTTCCTCGGTATTGCGCCGGTCCCTTTCCTTAAATTCATTTTGTTGAATAGCCACCGATAAAATAGCCGCAAGTTCGCGCATAATGTTCAAATGTTCCGTATCAAAAGCATAGGCTTTTTGTGCGGTCAAACCAATCACCCCCACGCAAACATCCCCATTTCTTAAATAGGCCCGCAGAGATGAATGAACGCCATTCTTCAGCATATTTTGATAAAACAGGGTCGGAAATGGCATGGCTTCGATATCCGGAACAGAAATGACGTCATCTTGTATAAAAACTAAATCCGCGATGTGAGCGTCAAAATCTATATCAAAACGAGGCTCCACTTGATCGGATTGTTGGTCAACCAACTTTACCGGGGTAATCTTTTTATTTTGCATATCTATTAAGGCAAAATAAAAACGTTCACAGGGTATTAAAGCATGGATATGACCGGCAACCACGTCTGAAATTTGTTGCAAAGAAATCGCTGCCAGAATACCCTGATGAATACTTTGCATAACTTCAAGACGATTGGCATAGTTTTTTAAAGCCTGGTTGGCTTTTTTGCGTTCGGTTATTTCATGCGCCGCAGCATATATTAATTCACCATCCGGCTGAGAGCGCCATTCTATCCAATGATATTCACCATTTTTATCCCGGTACCGATTTTCAAAATTTACGACTTCTTTCTGGACGGCTGTTTTTAAAATAGAATCGGTATCGGCGCGGTCATCGGGATGTACAAAATCGATAAAAGGTTTTCCCAACATTTCCGACAGAGAATACCCCAGCATACGTTCCCATTCGGGATTTAGCCGTCGAAAATATCCCTGGAAATCAACAATACAAAGCAAATCCAGGCTGTTGTTAAAATAACGATCCAATTCTGCCGTCTTTTCTTGTAATGCTTCTTCCATTTCCATGCGCTCAGAGATATCGCGGGCGCTGGCCATAATATAATTTTTATTGGCAATCACCGCCAGGCGCATGTTCATTTCCACCCAAAACATTCGTCCCCATTTATCTTTGCCCAACCATTCAAATAATTGCGGTTCTCCGCTGGCGGCTTTATGCAGCCATAACAACGCTTCATGCTGCGAATATGGTGATGCGCCTGCGCTGATATCAGCGATTGATATCTGGGAAAATTCCTGCCGTGAATAACCATACATTTCGATAGATTTACGGTTTACATCCAGAATAGCCCCCGTATCTATATCATGAACAAAAATGGCATCGTTGATGGCATTTAAAATATTCTGAATACGCGTTTCACTCTCGGCCAAAGCCTGCTGGGTGAGATTTAATTCTTCAACTCTTAATTGAAAACCGCTGATCAACTCCTGAATGCGGCGGCCCATTTGATTAAAAGAATCAGCCAGAACAGCCAGTTCGTCTTTCATGCGAGTAGGGTCTACCTGCGCCATCAAATTACCCTGCCCCATTTCTTCGGCTGCTTTTGTCAACTGGCGCAAAGGTGCACCAATCATAAGCCAGATAATTAAACTGGCGGTAATACCAATTAATAAAGTGCCAACAATTGTCTGCCAGTTTACGGAATATTCAAGTTGAACTATAAAATCGTTCAAACCATCTTTTTCAGTTTTAATCACCACAATCTGGTCTTTTCCTTCAACCGGAGCATATGTAATAATGCTGGCATCATTAATGGTGTATCCTTCCTTACCCGTTAAAACCGCATGCAGCACATCTTCACCCAGTTCGGGTTCAGTTTCGCTTCCATTTATTGATGCTTCAGGACGATATAAATAATTTCCTTGCCGGTCCAGAATAAAGATTGTGTGTTGAGGTTCATTAATTTCAGAGATAATCAAACGCTCTTCACTTAAATCATCACTCAAAGAAAATTGTTTTGCCAGAAAATTGTTTAATTCAAGGTGATGAGAAATTGTGGAATTTAAAACAGCCTGCCTGATGTTTTTTGAAACCAAAAACGTCATTAACATAAAAGGTAAAATGGAAAAAATCAATAACCATGATGTCAGCCGGATTGCCAGTGAAAAATGATTTTGTTTCATTATTTTCTCAGGTTACCTTTATTATGGTTTATTTTTAATACTGATAACAAAATTACCGGGTATATTAAAGATCAAGTGGAAGTTGTTTTAAACTCCCCTTTAATCAATTGACCTGACTATTAAAATTAACAACAAAATTATTACTTGATAATTATTTTATATCACTTATATTTGATATGCAAACAGGTAAATATTTATCTGGTAATATCAAACCGTCGATAAATAAATTGATCTTTTTGTTATAAAAAATGAGGCTGTCCGCGAATACGGGGAGCATTAATTTTAGGGAACGGCCTTTGTTTCAGCCAATGCCAGGGCCTCACGTGCAGCGGCACGATTAGCGTCACTCACACCGCCCAGCATTAGCGCCAGTTCATCCACTCGTTTTTCAGCCAGCATTTCTTCAACACCGGTCTGAGTACGGCCGTCCTGAACCTGTTTGGCCACCTTAAAATGCTGATCGCCAAAGGCTGCCAGTTGCGGCAGATGCGTCACCACCAACACCTGGTGACGACGGCCCAACTGCCATAACTTTTCACCCACCACAGTGCCTACGCGGCCGCCAATGCCCTGATCGATTTCATCAAAAATCAGGGTTGGAATGGCATCCACCTGCGCCAAAACATTTTTAAGCGCCAGCATTAAACGGGAAGTTTCGCCGCCAGAGGCAATTTTTACCAGAGGTTTAAATCCCTCTCCGGGGTTAGGCGCAATTAAAAACTCAATCCGGTCGATGCCGCTGGCATCAAAAGCCACCCGCCGGCCGTCCTCAAGTGTTAAACCGCGTCCATCCTCGTCAAATGTGAAGTCTACCTGAAAGCGCGCGCCCTGCATGCTCAAATCGGCCAGTTCAGCCTCAACGCCGCGCTCTAATAAAGCGGCAGCAGCATGCCGTTTCTGCGAAAGCGCCAACGCCTGGTCCGTCAGTTGCGGAAGTAAACTTTGCTCTTTTTGTTCCAACTCACTGATCCGTTCGGAAGCATGTGTGATCATCTCCCGTTTTGCCAGGGCATCCAGCTTAAAGTTTAAAACGCTCTCGATATTGCCGCCATATTTGCGACATAAAATCCGAATCATTTCAAGGCGGTCTTCCAACTGTCCCAATCTGCGCGGATTAAACTCGATGGTTTCAAGGTAATCGCGCAAATCACGCCCCAGGTCGGTAACGCTGTCTGCCAATGAAGAGGCCTGCTCGGCCAGGCCGGATTGTGACCCGTCTATGCGCGCCAGCGAAACCAATAGCTGGGCGATCTGGCCGGCCATATCTGAAAGCGCCGGTGCCTCGGGGCTGCTTTCATCCAGAATGGATAATGCCTGTTGCGACAAAGAGGCCAGGTTTTCGGCATTAGCCAGTCGGTCACGCTCCTGACGCAGTTCCACGTCTTCGCCGGCATGTAATTGAGCGGCTTCAATTTCATTAATCTGGAAGTTAAGCAAATCAAGCCGGCGTTCGGCCTCCGCTTCGCCCTGGCGTAAAGTTGTCAGATCCTTGCGAATACTTTGCATTTGCTGGTAGGTTTCGCCATATTCGGCCAGCAAGCCCTCAATATCTGCATAACGATCCAGCAGTCCCAGGTGCTGGCGCACGTTTAATAAGGAAAGGTGCTCCAATTGTCCATGAATATCAACCAGGTATGAACCCACCTCGCGCAGCAGGTTTACGTTGACACTGCGCCCATTTAAGCGCGCCACACTGCGGCCCTCACGCCGAATTTCACGCCCCAGGGTCACATAACCGGGATCATCCATTAAATCTTCAGTTTCCAACAAACTCACTATTTGCTGCCGGTTACTTTCAGGAATGCTGAAGGTTGCCTCCACCTGGGCGCGCTCGGCGCCGCTGCGAATTAAAGTGTTTTCCACCCGACCGCCCATCAAAGCCATGATAGCATCCAGAATAATGGATTTACCGGCGCCGGTTTCACCGGTGAAGGTAATCAAACCCGATTTAAATTTCAGGTTTAAATGTTGAATAATGGCGACGTTTTCAATCTGAAGTTCGGTCAGCATAACACACCCATCACACCCTGAGAACAATTCCACTGAATCTTGAATAACCGGCAGCGGTGACTAACACCGCATAAACCACCGGCCAGATTAATGCAGACAAGCCGCCAAAACCAAAAAAGAGCAGGAAAAAGAGCGGCAAAGGCAGGCTGCCCAACACAAAACCGGCGCCCACCAGACGATATAACAAACGCGAACGCCTGTTTTTTACCAGGCGGCGTACAATTTCGGCAACCAACCAGCCTGCCGCCGGGGCCAGCAGGATAATATAAAATCCGATAAACAAACTCAACAGACTGCCCAATCCGGTTAATATCAGGGTCACCAATGGAGCCAGGATATAATCGCTGGTTTGAGCATTATTAAAACTTTTTTCAAATACTTTTTGTTGTGATTTAACACAATTCTTGCAGCGATATCCGGTGGGCGTTAAAACAGCACACTCAGTACAAATAGGCTGTTCACAACGGTTACAACGCAGGGTTGTTTCGCGTTGGGGGTGAATATAACAGGTTGTTTTTGTTTCCATAATTTATTACCTAAAAAGAAGCAGCCGTCGGGTTGTGTTCAAGATAACGGGTCAGGTTATGATAAAAATAACCCGGGTCGTATAAACGCACAAACGAAGCTATGTGTTTTGAGCTTTGAACTTTAATCACATCGCCATCCACCAGGTGCATGGGGCCTCGTCCATCCGGGCTGAGCACGGCCTCATGCCGGGTGCGTACCACCACTCGAATTTTGCTGCTGTCTGCAACAATAATGGTTTTATCCACCGAGAGGTGTGGCGCCACCGGGGCAATTAAAATGTTGCGCAGTTCAGGCGACAAAACGGGACCCTGTACGGCCAGCGCGTAAGCGGTTGAACCGGTAGGCGTGGCCACAATTAAACCGTCGGCGACATAATTGGTTATCGAATAACCATCCACTTCAGCAATCAATTGAATGGGACGTACCTGTGAACCGCGGCTGATGACCACATCATTAAGCGCCTCCCATTCGGCTTGCAGGCTTTCTCCGCGCCAGTGTTCGCCATGAATCATCATGCGGTCTTCAATCATATACTGTGCTTGCGCCAGGCGCGGTAATGCCTCTCGCCAGTTTTTACCGTCCAATTCCATTAAAAAACCAAAATGACCCAGATTAATACCCAATACGGGCAGTTGGTGAGGGGCGCAAATCCGCCCGGCGCGCAGCATGGTGCCGTCACCGCCCAGTGCAATTAAAATATCCAGTTCTGATTTTTCAATACAATTTTTTAATTTGTCGCTATAAAGCGAATCACAAATTACAGTTTCAAGATTAAATGCACCCAGAGCCGCAGAAACTTCCTGCGCAGTACGGTCGCTTCCTATCAGACTGGGATGCATGCCAATGGCAATTCGAGTAGGTGGATGAAGTGGTGGTCGCATATTTTTATATTATAGCCGGATTTTTATAGACGCTGCGGACAAATGGAACGATACCCACAGCGCTGACAGCGCGCTTTTTCATCGTGCGAACGCTCCAGCTCGCCGCTGCGTTCTTTTGAGCGAATTTCGGCTAGTAAATCCAAAAGCTGATTTTCAAGTTGAGCTGTGTAATCAATTTGCAAAGTGCGGTTGGCATAACGCAGCAGCCCGTATGGCGGGCGTTTGCCGGTGGAACGTTCTACCAGCAGGCAGTAAACCGCCAGTTGAAAGACATGTCCGGGGTGTGGCAGCGCCGGAGACAGGGCGCTTTTAACTTCCACCGGAATTATTGTGCCGCGTTGTTCCACCAGGTAATCGGGTTTTCCGGTTAATTGTAATAAAGGATCAAACAGGGGTTTTTCAGCGCGCGTCCAATTTTCGGTATCGCTATATACCACTCTCCCCAGTGGAAGCCCGCTTTCGCGTTTTTGCTGCGCCGAACGGCGCAGCAAAAAAATCGCAAAAATTACAAAAAGCAGGGTCAGGGCAAACAAAAAATAGGACATACCACAGCCCCTGCCTTTTATTGTAAAAACATTAATGTGGCGCCGACCACCAGGGCCAATCCCGCCAGTAAAACAAAAACCCAGCCAAATGTTTCCATCAAACCGGCCATCAAAATCTTGCGGCCATGTCGATGATGAAACTCGATTCCTCCGGTCATTTCCGCCTGATTCTCAGAAGGGGTACCTTTTAATTGATACCACCAGGAGCGCTGACAATACAGGTAACTGACCAGTTCAGACGCCTTAATCGTTCGCATGCCGGCTTAATAACGGCTTAAAACGCTCGCTGGTTTCCTCCAAAACGCGTTTAAGCTGTTCTTCACGCAAACTTAAGGTTAAATCGCCGCGGGTACGTTCCACAATGCCGCGCACCAAGTCGGTCTGGCGGCGTAATCCGTGGGTGATGGCATCGGGATAATCAATGGTCACCAACAGGTTATAAATATCATCCATGCAGGCCAGCAGTCGTTCGGCTTCTTCAGAATAACCCAGGCGCAAAATATCCAGGCAGCGCCGGCGTAATTCTCCGCTCACTTCCGCCAACCCGTTTAAATAAGTGGCATCTTCCACGTCCAATGATTCAGGAGTGGGAATTTCCCGGTTTAAGATGATTGCCACGGTAATAGATGCCTCAACAAATTCCTTGATGGCGTCCTGGGTATAACCGGCATAATAAATATCAGGCAAAGAAGATAAATCCGTCTTAAGCCCTTCCACCAATGCACCGGCTTCATTCAGGTTTTCATTGGCAAGGTCTTCTTCGCTGCGATGAATAGCCCGGATAGCCTGAGCGGCATGGCGGGTTAACAAACGAGCCTGACCCAGAGCTTTATCTCGCACCCGAGTCTGGCTTTCAAAATTCCGATGAATTTTTTCGGCAATCTCGTTTAGATTCAACATAATTTAGAACGGAATGCTGTCTCCGTCGTCTCCGAGATCTGCGCTATCTTCCATGGGGGCTTCGCCACCCTCACCACGGCTGCTTAAGAAGCGTACCGTCTGGGCGTTAATTTCAAAATTGGCGCCGGATGTACCATCCTGTCGATTGAAAATGCGCGGTCCGCCGTTTTCGCCCGGAACCAAACGCCCTTCCACCAACACTTTACTACCTTTTTTGAGATAATTATTACAGGTTTCAGCCATTTTGCCCCACACCGAAACACGGAACCAGACGGTTTCTTTAACCTGCTGTCCGCCCGAGTTGGTGTATTGACGGGTTGAAGCCACAGAAAAACTGGTCACAGCCTGACCTGCGGGGGTATAACGCATTTCAGGGTCTCTGCCAAGATTACCGACGATGATCAAAGTATGAAAACTCATGCTGCATCTCCTGATTAATGGGTCACTTAATTCGTTCTATTTTGTTATTATTGTACACGAAAAACAGGTCGCATGTTCTTATTATCTTGCCACAAAATAGCTCCATCTTTGGGTGACTCTCTATCGTCAATCTATTATAACATAAATAGAATTAAAATTCTAATTATTATAACTGATTAACTTTTTTTAAATTCTCGCGAATGAGCGCTGTAATCTTCACCCCGCTTTTTTCCATGCCCATCAATACCGCCCCGATCGCCGGCGGTTGTTTTAAGCGCACCAGATTTGCACCCGGCGCCAGGCTGTGAATTTTAATCCGCATGGGATTAATTAACCTGTCTCCACCATTAAAAAATGAACCAACCAGCACCACATCAAATGTCAGGGCTTCAAAACTTAACTGGCGGATAACGGCATTGGCCAGCTCTCCCAGTTCGTTACCGGCCCAATCCAGCAAATTTAACGCCACCTCATCACCCGCTTCTGCCGCCTTAAAAACAAGCGGGGCAGCCGAAGGTGAAATATGGATGCTGCCCATTGCCAACCCGGACAACAGTTCTTCCAGGTTTGAACTGCCGGTTAACTGCATGTATAAATGACTTAACAGGGTCTCCGGTCCACGCCGGGTATATTGATAGGCCACCTGGTGAATGCTGCGCGCCACTATTTCCGATGCTCCGGCCCCTTCGCCAAATGTGGTGCCTCCACCGGTCACATGCCCCAGGCGTGAATGGGTATAATCACGCCCCCAGCAGTTGCAGCCGGTTCCGGAAACAACCGCCAAGCCCCAACCATCCCGCGCTGCTGCGACAATTCCCGGTACGGCGTCATTAACCACTTCAATGGGGGCATTCAGAGCCAGTGTATTAATCACATTTAATATGGCCGGTCGTTCAAAATCCCAATCATAGCCCGAAACGCCAAAACCGGCTCCGTTTATCATCTCAATTTTTATTCCGGCCGCATCAAGCGCCTGCTGTACGGCCAGTTTTAAATTCTGTTGAAAACCATCATACCCCACCACTTCGTGATTGCCCGGCCCGCTGCGACCTATGCCCAAAACGGCACCTTCACCGTTACTAACCAGTGCATGAGTTTTACTTGATCCAAGATCGACACCTAGAAAAAAAGAAGCCATGCTGATTATTCTCTGGGAAAAAAGTGGGGTAAATATTGGCGGTGAATGTTTAACAAATCATCCAGCACTTTTTTCACCCATTCAGCGCGCGGGCCCAGGGGATGTGTTAACAAAGCCTGGTAGGCTGCCCGGTAATCGCCTTCCGCCGCTGCCTTAACGGTTAATAATTCATAGGCTTTCACCTGAGCCAGCAAACCAAAACAAACCGGCGGCAGTGGTTCAGCCGGCAGGGGCTGTAACCCACCCCGATAAACACGACAGGGCATTTCAAGCACCCAGTCTGCCGGCCACCCGGGAACGGCGCCGTTCTGTTTTATATTCACAACATGCACCTGGCCCAGATCGTTGTAATGCGCATTTAATAAATCGGCTGCCGCCGTGGAATAATATGCGCCACCCCGTTTAAGCATATCGGCCGGCGGTGATTTTAAAGCCGGGTCGGCATATTGGCGCAGCAGGTCTTTTTCAACTTCAAGCACCTCTTCGGCACGCGAAGGTGGCCAGCCATTTTGCTCGGCCAGTTTCCGTTCGGTATGATAATAATAAGCCAGATAATAATTGGGCAGCATGCCCAATTTTTCGACCAGAGTCGGGTCAAATTCGGCATTTTTTTCCCGCCGCAGATCTTCAAGTGCCAGATTAAAAACTTCCGGCCAGACATCCTGCCCATCCACCTCAAAACCATAATGCCAGGAAAGGTGATTTAATCCCAATGTTTTTAAATGTGCGCGCCCGGGTGAAATCTTTAAACCTGAAATCCGTTCGTAATATTTCAAAAGATCCATTTTGGCATTTAATGCTACATTACATAAACCCACGCTTTGCACATCAGGCGCATATTGTGTTAACGCCTGCGTTACCAAACCAGACGGGTTGGTGAAGTTGACCAATAAAGCCGCAGGGGCATACCGGCGTATATCTTCGGCCAGTTTTAATATAACGGGAATCGTACGCAGGGCTTTAGCCATTCCCCCCACGCCGGTAGTCTCCTGGCCGATCAAACCGTAACGCCGGCCAAGATATTCGTCTTCCCGACGTGCAGCCATTTGCCCCACGCGCAACTGGGTCAGCACGTAAGCGGCGCCATCTACCGCCTCCTGCTGGTTTTCACTCAGACTGACCTTAAAAGGCGCATCGCTCTCATCCACCATCCGCCGGGCAAAGTTTCCCACCACTTCCAGTCTTGCCGCATCAATATCCATCAAACATAATTCCCGCAGCGGAAATTGTCCCACGTGGTCCAATAAACCTTTAACTAGTTCGGGGGTATAAGTGGAACCGCCGCCAATCACCGTCACTTTCATTTTTTACCTCGTTAACAACCGCATGATCTGCGATAGAGTGCCCTGCCGGACAGGCTGGTGGAAGCAGCTATTCGGCCAAAACGGATCCATTCCAATAACTTTTCAGCCGCCAAGCGGCCGGCAGTTTCAGTCGGAGCCTGCACAGTGCTCAATGCGGGCGATAGATAATTTGAAAAAATTTGATCGTCAAAGCCGATCACACGAACGTCCTGCGGAATACGCAGCCCGGCTTCACGCGTGGCTTCGTACACGCCTGCCGCGCTTTCATCATCCGCGGCAAACACAGCCTGCATGGGCAAAGCAAGTTTTAAGAAATTTTTAAATGCTTTAAAGCTTGTTTCACGATCAAAGTCGCCGGGAATGATAAACTCTGCATTAAACGGCAAACCGTGTTTTTTCAACGCATCTTGATAACCCTGCCGGCGTTGAACGGCATCCTGCTGGTCCTGCAGGCCGCTCACAAACACAATGTTTTCACACCCGTGGTTAACAATCAAGTGTTCCACCACTTCGCAGGCTGCCTGGCGATTTTGCAGGGTAACGGATGGAATCTGCATTTCTTGCGGTGCATCCTGGTGAATCAAAACCAATGGCAGGTTTTGCCTGTAAAGTGACCATAATTCCGCTTCGGTCAGCGTGCCGGTAAAGACCAACAAACCATCCACGTTGTGCCTTCCCAGGGGAAAAACCGGTCGATCATATTCGCTTTCGTCCGGCCGGTATGTGGAAACCATCAGGTTATACCCGGCACCCCGCACCGTTTTTTCAATACCTTCCAGCAGGGTCGCCATATACAAACCGCGCATCGAATGGGTTAAAAAGCCGATGTTATGCGTACGCCGCGAAGCCAGATGCCGGGCAGCCAGGTCAGGAACGTAATTTAAAGTTAACATGGCCTGGTGTACAAGTTCGGCAGTTTCAGGTGCAATGGGAACCGTCTGGTTCAAATAGCGGCTGATCGTGGCAACCGAAACCCCGGCCAGGCGGGCCACATCCCGAATGGTAACTGATTTTAAAGAAGGATTTAATTTTGTCATTTCATGTAACCGGTTACATTATCGAATAAAAAAAAGAGACCTGTCAAATAAAAATAAATAAATTTATTGACTGCTGTTTGCTGGTTGCGGCGTACGGGGAAGCGGGGTTATGGTAACAGTCGGCGCGCTGGTTGGAATTTTATCTTCGTCAATTTTGTATACCGCCAGGTTTGAAAAATTGATCGTCACAGCCGAATCCCCCATCGATCGTGCATACACGCCCACCCCACCGCTGGGAAATACCGCATCCGTCACGCTGAACTGATACACATCGTTTACAAAAAAGCGCATTTCTTTTCCGCGCATCCACACGCCCAGGCGTAAACTGACCGGCGAGCCGGGCAGAATCTGTCCACTGGGAGTCCAGTTTACCAAAGCCACTGAAAAACCGCTTTTAACCCGGTCCACACGAATGGTGCCGTTGCAGGCAGCCGAAAAGCGATAATAATCGCGAGCGCTCATGGCCCGAAATAAAATACTGTAATAATCGGCATCCTTACACAGGCTGGCCTGGGTGCTGACCTCCAGCACAAAATCTTGCAGCACCGGTGCATCGCGCAAACTAAGCAAAGATTCTTTGGATTTATAAATAGCCAGGGTTAATTCATTTTTTCCAAAAGCCACACTGCCACTCGGCCCCACGCCCGTATTCCAATGTTCGGGTTCATCAAAGGCATCCGAAAAAATCGGGGCCCCCACCCCCGGTCGTTTATCGGGTGTGGGCTCTTGCGCAGAAGTGGGTTTTGTCACCGGGGTGCGCGTGGGCGGAAACCATTGAATCGTCTCGGTTGGGCTGGGTACCGGGCTGGGTGTTTTCGTCCACAGGCTTTCATCCACTTCACCTTCAGGTCCCGTTTCACAGGCACAAAATAAAACAACTGACAAAGTCAGGAATAAACAAAAAATAAATTTTCTCATGCACTCATTTTAACGGCAAGCGCTCAAAATGTATATTGCCTTTTACAAAAAAGATTTCCGGTAAAGTTAAAAAGGGTATAAAAAAAAGGCTCAAAAGCAGCGTCGAAATACAAATGAACTTTTCTCAGAATCGATTCTACAGAGATTGTTTCACGTGAAACACCGATCGTTTTTTCTTCAAATTTACGCCATAAACAAAGAAAAGCCCTTGACATACAGATAAATCAAATGTACAATCAATCAATGATACATTGATACAATATTGTTTCACGTGAAACAAAAGAAAGAGGTGTGATATGTCTACAAAAAATACATTGATCGTGGTTGTTATTTTAATTCTGTTTACGGTGCTCTTAAGTATGACCGTTTCCAGTTATTTACCCGATCGTATCCCTTCTCACTGGGATGCCAATGGGAACATAAACGGATACCAATCCAAAACTGAATTTATCTGGATCATGCCGGGTATGATGTTGTTTTTGTCAATCTTAATGATTTTTTTGCCGCAAATAGACCCCAAAAAAGCCAACTTTTTACCCACGCGAAATGCCTATCATCTGCTTGTGATCGGCATGGTGGTCTTTTTATTTGCTTTGCAAATATATATGATTTTGCAGGCACTTGGTTATAAATTTAACATGGTGTTATGGATGATCCCGCTTTATGCCGCACTGATGGCCGGTATCGGATTTTTGCTTGAACGGGCTCGCATGAATTGGTTTGTGGGTATTCGCACCCCCTGGACTTTAAGCAATCCGGTGGTTTGGGAAAAGACGCATCGTATGGGCGGTTGGTTGTTTAAAATCTGCGGTATAGTAATTTTGCTGGGTTTATTTTTTATACCTATCGCTTTCTGGTTCATCATAGTCCCCACCGTGGGAACCGCTTTATTCCTGGTTGTTTATTCATATATTATATTTCAACAGGAACAGAAAAAGATTTAGAAAATTGTTTCACGTGAAACTTTTTAAGGACGAAAAGTATGGACGCAGTTTTACAAATTAACCACCTCACCCATTGTTTTGGCGAGCACCAGGTAATAAACGACCTGTCATTTCAGGTTAATCAGGGTGAAGTTTTTGGATTATTGGGACCCAACGGCGCCGGAAAAACGACCAGTATCCGTTTAATTAACGGGCTCTACCCGCCTCGATCTGGTAACATTCGGGTATTGGGACTGGATCCGGTAAAGGAAGGTCACCTTATTCGCCGATTAACCGGGGTGCTAACGGAAAACCCGGCTTTGTATGAAAGGCTGTCTGCCCGTCAAAATCTGCACTTTTTTGGTGAAATGCATGACATGCCTGCCGTTTTGCTGCGTCAGCGGATTGATGAAATGCTTTCTTTTTTTGAACTGGATACTCGTAGCACTGAGCCGGTTAGCAGTTATAGCAAGGGCATGAAACAACGTCTGGCATTGGCGCGTGCTTTATTAACTCGTCCCCCCCTGCTTTTCCTGGATGAACCTACCTCCGGTCTGGATCCCGAAGCCGCTCGTCAGGTGCAGGATATCATCGAAAATGTCTGCCGCCAAAACGGACAAACGGTTATTTTATGTACACATCATCTATTTGAGGCTGAACGTCTTTGTAATCGGGTTGCAATCATCAATCAAGGCAGATTGTTGGCCTGCGGTTCATTGAATGAGCTTTATTCATTATCCGACAAAGGCCTGCATGTAGAAATTAATTTATGGAAGTCAGACATTGAATCTGCTCAAAAAGTTCTGCTGCCGTTGTTGAGTATGACCCAAATGACGGTGAAATCAAGTTCTCAATTGGACATAACCGTTGCTCGACCAGAACAAATCCCTCAAATCATATCCGCACTGTCAGCAGCCAATATACAAATTTATTCCGTAATACCGCTGCAGCCTTCCCTTGAAAAGGTGTATTTTGATTTACAGGATCAATCAAACCGGGGTGTTTTATGAAATGGAATCGGATTAATGCAATCATCAATAAAGACCTGGTGGAAGTCAGGGGAAATAAATCTGTCTGGCTGCCCATGATCATCGTTCCGGCTATTTTTGTGTTTGTTTTGCCACTCGCCATGTTATGGATTCCGACTCGAATTGAGGGCGCTCAGGAAAGTTTTACGGCCTCCGGAAATGATCTGGGATTCTTTTTAAACAATTTACCTGCCTCTCTGGCTGCCCCCCTGCAAGGACTGTCGGACACACAGAGCATGTATGTACTTATGCTCGGTTATATCCTGGCGCCCATGTTTTTAATTTTTCCTTTAATGTTTTCAACCATTATTGCCTCGGAGTCGTTCGCCGGTGAATATGAACGAAAAACCATCGAAGCCTTGTTATACACCCCTGCCAGCGATGAGGAATTGTTCCTGGGCAAGGTACTGACTGCCTTTATTCCTTCGGTATTAATTACCTGGATCAGTTTTATACTCTATTCTCTGGTGTTAAATATTGCCGGTTATCCCATATTTGAACGAATCTGGTTTCCCTTTGCCAATTGGTATCCGTTGATTTTTTGGATTACCCCGGCCCTGGCCATCCTTGGAATAGCCGTCACAGTATTAATTTCCGCTCGTACGCGCACTTTTATGGGCACTTATCAAACCAGCGCTTCTCTGGTAATCCTGGTTCTGGGTATCCTTGGCGGTCAGATGAGTGGCGTTTTATACCTGACCGTTGAAACCGGTTTATTGCTTGGACTGTTTTTCTGGCTGGTGGCCTTTGGCGTCAGTTATCTGGCCATAAAAAGTTTTAACCGCGCCCGTTTATTAAGCGGAATAAAGTTATGATTCTTAAATAAAATGATCGTCTAAGAACTACTTAATTAAGTTAACTATGCTCATAAAAAGGACTTGATTAAACAAATCAAGTCCTTTTTTATAAAACCTAAATTTTATAATTGGTATTAATCGGTTAGTAATATAAACAAAAAACTAACAATATTCACGATCATATTAAAGTATCTTTTTATTTTCCAGATGTTCAGAAAAGTTATTAAAGATAAAAAAGCTCAAAATAAAAATATTTAATTCAGATATGCATTATCCCTCGGCTTGTTTTTAACAAAAAACTCTATTAAAACAGAAAGCGGCCGATTTTAATCAGGCCGCCCTCCGCTTTAAGGCAGTAGATTTCGTCAGGTTTTCCTGACTACCATCACTGGCTATACAAATAAAATGCCGTCAGCGTATTTCGACGTTTAATTTAATGGCCGTTCGAACTTTTCCTTCAATTTCTACGTCCACAAATTCCGGAACTGCGACAACAATAATATTGTCTTCAGCCAGATAGCCTTTCGCCAGAACCAGAGCTTTTATTGCCTGATTCACGGCTCCCGCTCCAATGGCCTGAATTTCGGCATGTCTGTGTTCTCGAACGACTCCGGCAATAGCCCCAGCGACTGCCGCTGTGCGGGAGTTTGCTTTCACCTTGATGATATCCATTCCTCTTTCTCCCTTCCTTACATACACGTTTTTGATTCTGAATAGGGGGCATCCTTACATGCCAAACGGTAAAAAAATTGTACAGTATTTGTCGAGTAGAATCAATAGCCTATTTTACATCATCGGCCGAAGACCTTCCTCCTTACTAAAATAATAAAAAAATTCTGCCACAAATCTTTTTACTTAACCCACAAAATCCTGTTGAAGTTACGTTTTTTCCATTTCCGGCTAAAAAAGCCAATACTTACCTTATTATTCTACAAATTAAATTTAATAAAACAAATAAATATTGTCCCAGTATGACCCCCTTGTGCGATGATATTTTCATCAACGCCAGCGAAAATGCTTAATTTTTATTATAGCAAATAAAGTAAATAAATATTAACAATTTTGCACCATTTACCTCTTGTCAAAAAACAAACATGATTATATAATTGTTTTTACTTGATAATAATTATCAATAAATATTTAATATCATTAAAAATATAAAAAGGAAACAATATGTCCGACGTCGTAAATACCATTCCCACTACTCGCGTTCCATTAATCGGCGAAACCGCACCCTCTTTTACTGCGGAAACATCCCAGGGTATTATTAATTTTCCTGAAGATTACAAAGGCAAATGGGTAATTTTATTTTCACATCCGGCCGACTTCACCCCCGTTTGCACCACCGAATTTATGACTTTTGCCAGACTGATGCCCCAGTTTGAAAAACTGAATACCAAATTGGTCGGGCTCTCCATCGATTCCGTTTACAGCCACATTGCCTGGCTGCGCACCATTCGTGAAAAATTGCAGTATAAAGACATGAAAGAAATGGAAATTACTTTCCCGGTGATTGCCGATCTTAAGATGGATGTATCCAGAAAATATGGCATGCTCCAGCCCGAAGCCAGTGGCACCCAGGCCGTACGTGCCGTATTTTTCATCGATCCGGAAAGTAAAGTTCGAGCGTTAATTTATTATCCTCTTTCCAATGGCCGTAATTTTGAAGAAATCATGCGCCTGTTGATCGCCATGCAAACGGCCGATGCGCACGGCATTGCCACCCCTGCCGATTGGAAACCCGGTGATGATGTTATTGTTCCGCCCCCCGGTTCCTGCGGCGTGGCCAAGGAACGTGTGGAAACCAAAGATCCCGATATTTACGTTCAGGACTGGTTTTTCACTTTCAAAAAAATGCCTGTAGAAAAAATTATCAAATAAACTTTCCCTTTCTTCCCAAGGTAAGGCAAAACACACCCTTGATCGTTAAAGGGTGTGTTTTGTTTTACAGCCACGAAATTCACCTGAAAGTTAAAGTTTATCCATTTTCGGTATATTAAATTTTCCCCGGTTCAGCTTTTAAAGGATGCTTTGTTTTACCGGACATTAATGACTCTTTTAATCTTTATTTGTTAATAGAATCGTATTCTTAATAGAGTCTGTGGAAATGTGGAAAAGAATCAAAACGGCCTTAAATACCCGCATATGTAGATTTTTATTTTATTTAATGCCACATATAGGCATAAACCTTAAAAATTTATTCTTTTTTTCCTGTGGAAAACAAGTGGATTGAATCAAAAGTTTTTCTTTTAAGGGGTTGGAAAAGGTGGATAAATTGCAAAATGTGGAAAAATCGAATAACTTTGCGCTGCTTGTGGAAAAAGTTTTAAAGTTTTCCTCTTTTTATACACGCTTTATCCACTCAATAAGGCCGAATTATCCCCGGTAAACTCACAGGTGATGCACATTTTTTACATCTTTTATCCGCAGTTAATCCCCATAAATCACACAAGATAAACACACCTTATTCACAAAAAAAGCCCTTTTTTCCATAGGTTATCCGCAAGAATCCCAAAAAAGAATGTATTTTATCCACACTCAGGGCAAGTTATCCACAATTTTTACGAGTTTATCCACAGATTTATTTAGTTTATCAAATTATGGGGAAAATAAAAAAGGTATCCCTTTTGGAGATACCTTTATAAGTCATAGATAATAATTTTATAAACCGTAACTTTTGGCCTGTTTATCCATGATATCTTCCACCGTAT
>JAJTBH010000424.1 GCA_021287005.1 Anaerolineae bacterium | reverse complement strand
AAAAGCCGGCAGCCCGATTTTTTCAGATGGAATGATATCGTCTTTATAAGAATTACCAATCATAACCGCAGGGAATTCCGGCCAACCCAATTGAGCTAAAATCTCAGCATAATATTGCGGGTGCGGCTTGGAAAAATGATAATTTTCGTAACTTGTGATATCGATAAACTGACTTTTTATCGACTCAAAACCAGCCCAATCCAGCCTTTGAGAAATGGCAGTTGCGGGAAAAAGCGGGTTGGTGGCAATTACAATTTGATGTTTGTTTTTAAGCAGCTCTTCAACCAGGGTTTGAGCGTCCGGGCGGCTTTGTGTCAGACTTCTCAATTGTGGGTAATAATCTCTATAAAAACTATTAATTGAGGGCTGTAAATCCGTTTTGGAACGCCCGACTTTGGGATAAAACTGTGAATCAAAGGTTTCTTCAAGCGTATTCACCGGAGAGTCTTTATGCGCCATAGCCATTGATGCAGAAATTAATGTTTCCACAACGGGCTTTGGAGAATCGGGAGCAACACATGCGGAAAGCAATTTCAGGTATGCCGGAATAAACTCATCCATCGAATTGGAAATGAGTGTGTCATCCATATCCAGAAGTATTGTCAGTGGCATTGGCGAATAACCTGTCGGTGATAGATCGTGATAAAAATTAGCCAGTTCTTTTTAGAACTGGCTAATAAAAAGGTCTCAATTATACACGTGTTACGTATTGCCCCGTGCGTGTATCTACGCGGATGACATCACCTTCAACGACAAAGTAGGGGACATCCACTTTTGCACCGGTTTCAACGGTAACTTTTTTAGTTACACCGGTCGCGGTATCGCCTTTAACGGCTGTTTCGGCTTCGGTGACTTTAAGGTCAACCGATGTGGGAAGTTCGATATCAAGAGGCTCATCCTTGTAAAATGTGAGCTTTACTTCCATTTCAGGTTTCAAAAAATCTTTGGCTTCATCTACGATTTTGTTGGGAATGGCAGGCTGTTCGTAAGTTTCCAAATCCATAAAATAATAGAATTGATCGTCGTTATAAAGGTATTGGACATTGTGGAAATCCAACCGTACATCTTGAATGCGATCGCCGGATTGGAAAGTTTTTTCGAGCGTGACACCGGTACGAATATTACGTGCCTTGATGCGGATTGAGGCATTTCCACGCCCCGATTTGTTGTGGCTGTATTCTAATACTTTGTATAAGTTGTTATCCAACTCAAAAGTAACGCCTTTGCGTAAATCATTAACATCAATCATAAAATATGACCTCTAACCTGTTTATTAAGTTGTTTTCTGATTATAGTTCAAGGTAATAAAGGTGGCAAGGTATATAAAAATAACGGCGGGTAAGCCCGCCGTTATTTTTATATACCTAACAAATGAGAGATTATCCAACCTGGGGATCGATCAAACCATAGGTGCCGTCACGCCGACGGTATAAAACATTAATTTTGCTTGAATTGGCATTGTAGAAAATAAAGAAATTTTCGTGCCCTAATAAAACCATTTGGT
This sequence comes from Anaerolineae bacterium, assembly GCA_021287005.1. Taxonomy (GTDB): domain Bacteria; phylum Chloroflexota; class Anaerolineae; order Anaerolineales; family Anaerolineaceae; genus JAJTBH01. The sequence goes on along the minus strand of JAJTBH010000424.1, from coordinate 1,738 downwards.
CCAGGGCTTCCATCTCATCCATGGGAACCAGGTTGAATTCCTTACGTCTGGCAATTACCGGGCGAGATTCTTCGACTTCGACAATTTCTTCATCCACAGGTATTTCCGGAACAGAAGCACCACTGGTGCGACTATGGTATCTTTTGCCTTTAAATCGTTCAATCTGGCGCTGCATTTTTTCTTGAACGGCATCAATGGCCGCAAAGATGTCATCAGCGCGTTCTTCTGAGCGAAGGATAAATCCCTTCCCGCGAATTGTGATTTGAGCGATGTGGCGATCAGCGGCATTGCGGGCTGATTTATTATAGGCAAGGTCTACGTGGGTTTCATGAATGCTATTCAGGAGACGATCAAATTTAGCAATCTTTTTGGTCACATAATCATTGATCCGGTCCGTAACTTCCATGTTCTTTGTTGATATTTCAGTTTTAGATGCCATAGTTACTACCTCCTTTATATTAAATATACACCTCAAAAATATAATTGCAATAACAATTTTGTAAAAAATTACCCAATTTATCAGAATGAGATTTGTGTCAAATCATCTGAATGTTCGGTATTTAAAATTGCTTTTGCAATTGTGACGCCATAAACGGATTGCGCGCCGGCACTGATTAAAGCTTGTGCACAGGCGTTAAGGGTTGCACCGGTTGTGCTTACATCATCAACCAGCAGCACGTTTTTCTTGTTTACATATTTCGGATCAGCCGAAAATGCATTTTGAATATTGTTAATTCTTTCAGCGAGTGACAAACCAATTTGAGACCGAGTTTCGCCAACTTTAACCAGCGATTTTGTGGAAAATGGTAATTTCAGTAATAACGCGAGCGGAAATGCGATTATTTCAGCCTGGTTATACCCCCGTTCGGAACGACGTTTGCGACTGGCCGGTACGGGAACGATTAGATCAACAGGCCAGGTAGTTGATAAAACCAATTCGGCCAATTCAGCACTGAATTCATCCCCTAGTGCTAAATTACGGTTAAATTTTAAGCTATGAATTGCTTTTCTGAGAGATTGATTATAAACCCCTAATGATTTAATACTTTTAATTGAGAATTTAATATGCAAACAGGTTTGACACTGACCTTGCGAAACAGGCGAACCGCATACCTGACAAACATTCTTTTGTGAAAAATAAACGATCTGTTTGCGGCATTCGGGACAAAAACGATAGGCAAAAGCTCCGCAGCCTGCACAATGCGGAGGATAAAAATAATCGATGCACTTCCAAAAAGCCGAATATAATCGTTTATTTACGAAGGCAGCAGAATACACTTTGGAAATAACTTTATTTCATCATCCCGCCGAGCGCAGAATGAAATAAACGCAAACCGGCCGGTGAAAGAAGAACAATCATCAATGACGGGAAGATTAATAAAGCCATTGGAATTAACATCTTGATAGGCGCTTTGTGTGCTTCCTCTTCGGCGAGTTGGCGCCGTTTTACACGCATTTGATCCGATTGGATTCTAAGAACTTTAGCAAGACTGACACCAAGAGATTCACTTTGAATAACAGCGGCAACAAAACTGGTCATCTCCGCGAGGCCAATACGATCAGCCATATCTCGCAGGGCTTCTCGACGTAATTTACCAAGCTGAATTTCTCGAATGACACGGGCAAAAGCGAATGAGAGTTCTGTTTCCCATTTTTCACTTACTTTTTGCATGGCGCCATCAAAACCAAGCCCGGCTTCAACGCAAATGGTCAAAAGATCCAGCGCATCCGGCATTGC
>JAJTBH010000423.1 GCA_021287005.1 Anaerolineae bacterium | reverse complement strand
GGCTGGGATTTCATCTGTTGGCGATAAACGGCAGAATGCCATCGTTTCCTTTTGTAATTCGAGTGTTAATTTGGGCATAAATTCTTTTACCTCCCGGTGGGTGAAATAATAGTTTCATGAAGCGTTATTTAAATAAATTATATCATTCCAACGTTATTAGGGCAAAAAAAACCGGCCCTGTGAAATCAGGACCGGTGGAAAACATAATTTTTTCTCAATGCCAAAGTCCAAAAACTGCTCCAAAAATGACAAAGTTTACCAGGTGATTACCGGTTTCAATGGCCCAAATTTTTATATCTTGCCCTGCAAAAAGTTTATTGACCATGTAAGTTGGGGCGATAAACCCCGCCCAGATGAATAGACCTGTTAAAGCGCCCGTGAGGAGATTGGGACCGCCCCAGACAATGCCGGTTATGGAAACGGCCAAATTCATGAAAATTGCCTGAACTAAACTGGATAAAACAGTTAAAATCCATACAATCGTCATGCCATATTTTGAACCCGGATCATCATTTTCGGTTTTACCAATACCTCGCCACCAGATATCAAAAAATGTTTTCGGATTGTACCATAACGAACCACTTGCCATGCTGATGATCACACAAACCAAGACTGCCAACCAGTTGATTGATATTAAACTCATACCTTCCTCCATTAAAAAATAAATCATAGGATAATAAGATTTAAATTATCCAAATTGATTATATCAAGTCACTCTGGCAAACTCAACCCGTAATCGATGATTCCAAAAAAACTAATATTAGTTTTTTAGAAAAACGAAACTGAGTCTCAGGGTAATTTATTTCCGGCAGCACGATAAATTTCGTACCATTCAGGGCGAGAAAGAATTACGTCAGATGCCTTACAAATATCCCTTACCCTTTGAGCACTGGTTGTACCAACAATCGGCTGCATGTGGGCTGGATGACGTAATAACCAGGCAATGGCTATGGCGGTGTTACTGACACCTTTTAAGGATGCAATGTTATTTATAACTTTATTTAATTCAGGAAATTTAGGGTTGTCCAGAAAAACACCTTCAAAAAAACCATATTGAAAAGGTGACCAGGGTTGAATGGTAATATCGTTTAACCGACAATAATCCAGAATACTGCCATCGCGATCAATTGAAGCGTCAATTTCCATATTTACATTAATGCCGCTTTTAATCATGCCGGTGTTGGTGATGCTTAATTGTAATTGGTTAAAAATGATGTCCTGTTTGACAAACTTTTTTAACAGTTCAATCTGCATGGGATTCTGATTGCTGACTCCAAAATATTTTACCTTCCCGTTATTCTGCAAAATTGTAAAAGCCTCGGCTACTTCCTCAGGTTCAACGAGGGCATCAGGCCGGTGTAAAAGCAGCACGTCAAGGTATTCGGTGCGTAATCGTTTAAGGCTTCCGTCGACTGCTTCGAGAATATGCTCTTTGGAAAAATCAAAATAGCCTTTGCGAATCCCGCACTTACTTTGAAGCAACATTTTTTCTCGTAACGCCGGCGTTAAGTTTAAAGCCGATGAAAATATCGCTTCTGATTGGCCTTCACCATAGATATCGGCGTGATCAAAAAAATTTATGCCTTCATCCAGGGCAGTATGGATTAAATTTGATACTTCGGAGCTGCTTAGATTCCAGATGCGCATACACCCCAGGGATATCTCTGAGGCATTTAACTCACTGTGGGGAATTTTTAGATATTTCATTATATTACTCCTTCCATATAAATAATTTTTAAAAACCGTATTTTAAAAATTATAGACCATCCAGTTAACTCTAAGTCAATACCATTTTGGGGTGAATATTATTTTGATGGACTAGGGGTTAAATCGTTCGATAATGATATTAAAAGTTTCCAATGCATTCCCGGAAGGGCCTTCTCGCCCGACATAATATGTCCAATTGCTTGTTCGATATTTGTTTCCCCCACCAATACCGACTGTCCAGGTTACTTTTTCACGATAAAGTATTTTTAAATCGGCAACATTATCTCCATAAGGTAACACAAGCGTGTTGGCGGTTACACCGGTGGCATCCAGAATTTTTTCGCGGCAGGTCCGAATTTCCAAACGGGCGGCATAGGGCATGTCTTGAGCTAGTTGATTAAGATTAACATGTGTATCCGTATGCATGGCCAATTCCCAACCCGCATCGGCCAACTTTTTTAATCTGGCGGCAGTCTTTGCGTCCGGTAGTTTGCCTTCAGTGATAATTCCAAGTACGGCCGGATATCCGGCTTCTTCAAGGATTTTAATCATTTGTTCGATACTTGGATCCAATGGCGCTTGCAAACCAATATCATCTATCGTAATAATAAATAAATGCCCTTTTTCAAGAATGGTAATATCAGGCTGCTTTGTAATATCTTCATAAGTAATAACCATAAAATCTTTTTCTTTTAAAATGGTAACCAGTTCTTTTAGGAAAAAAACAGAATCAAAATTTTCATTACTTCGATGAAGCATGATAGTAGGAGGTGTGTTTCGAAGTGTGTCAAAGGTTGCGGTTGGTGGGCTGGCTGTGGCGGACTTAACCGGTAGGGTAGGTGTAAGTGATAATTTTGTCAGTGTGGGACGGGGCGTAACAGTTTTAGTATTTGTGGTTAAAAATTTCAATGTTGCTGTGGGAGTGTTTATTGGTTCAATTTTACCGGGTGATTTAGCGCAGGCGACAGCGAAAAAAAGCACAAAAAAGATGATGTAGATTTGTTGACGCATATATAGCTCCCCCTGTTTAGTGTAACGATTGGTACTTGACAATGTTAATCTTTAACGACAGCCATATTTCCTAAAATTTTCCACGATGCCAGGAAAGTTTCGTATTTAGCGTTATATGAAATACCTTCACTCATAAAATGAATTATGCCCAGGTTATCATCGTAACCATGCAAAATTACCACATGTTCATATGGTGCAACCGTAACACTGCGTCCTTTTTTATCAATATACTCGACCGGATCACTAACTTCCATACGCCCGATCACCCAGGCGATCAACGGATGCCCTGAATTGATATAATCTTTAACCTGATTGAGAGTCATTTGTCGAAATGCCTTAACGGGCAGTTTATATTGGGATATGAGGTTGGCAATCGGTTCGGCATGCACACCATACGGAGCGGGTGGGATTTGCCCCCATTCACCATTCAGACTGCCGACAAAACCATAATCAGGATTATCGGAGAGGGGTAATGAAGATTGAAATTTATATTCATCAATCTTAATTCCATAATAATTTGCCAGGTCAACAGCGGCGGC
>JAJTBH010000422.1 GCA_021287005.1 Anaerolineae bacterium | reverse complement strand
AGTGCCGGCCAAAATGGTTCTGGTTTTCCAATTATTGTTTTGTGAGCTCATATAACATTCCCGTTTTATTTTGTTGTTTTTGAAAAATGCGTAAATACCTGTTTGATTCCGTTTAAACGACTGTTGATATTTACCATTGGTTGAGTGATTTTATTTGCCCAGACCAGCGTGTAATTTGAAATCATTTCAAAAAACAATTGGACTTTCAAACTATAGCGCGGCGTAACCAGGGTTAACTTATATAGTCCAAAAATCAAGGCCAATAAAAGTGCCAGGAAGAGAAATGCGGCTAAAAATGCCGGAATGAACAGAAGAATCAATGAAATGGAGGCGAATTTTTCACCGTCCAAAACATTGTTTGACGTGGAAAGGACAGCCAGAGTACACAAGAGTAAAACGAGTAAGGCCCCAACAATTAACGGCAGCCAGATCTGTAATAAAACCTGTTTTTCATGCTGGTTTTGAATTTGATCTCTTTTATTTTCCATATCATTATTTTAGCATGATTATTGCATATTGCTGATAATGTTAAATAATATTGATTTTTGGTTGTATCAATTTGACAGATTATTGTATAATAGTATATAGTATTAACAGTTTGTAAATATTATATAATTTATAAATGGTTGTTTATTAAATTTCGCAAATGTTTAGTCACTCATTAAATGGGTGTGGGTTTTTCGGATGGTATATATCTTGTCCTTATTTGTTGATAACAAAATCAGTTTTTTCTGTTTTACGAATTTAAATTGTAAAACGGAGAGAACAGATTTTGGTTTTTGGCACCGAAGTTTATCCGGTTAATAACCGTAAACGGAAATAGGGATTGGGGTATTTAAAAGTACTCTTGAAAAACTGAATATTGCAGGAAAAAATTGCGATTTTTATAAACAGCCGCCATTTACGCAGGTAAGTGAAGGCTGTTTTTTTATTAAACATTGATATGGGTCGAATCATAACGGCATTAACGGCGCAAAAGAAAAATCCCAACCGGATAAACGTGTTTCTGGATGGTGAGTTTGCTTTTGGCCTGGAAAGAATCGTTGCGGCCTGGCTGCGGATTAATCAGGACTTGAGCGAGGAGAAAATAACCCGATTGCTCAATGATGATACGCGTGAAGTCGCATATCAAAAAGCGTTACATTTTTTGAGTTTCAGACCCAGAACGGAAAAAGAAGTGCGCCAGAATCTTATATCAAAAGAGTTTGACGCCGAACTGGTTGAAGAAGTAATTGAAAGATTAAAAGAAAAACAGTTTATCAATGACTTACAATTTGCGCGCATCTGGATAGAAAACCGTAATGTATATCGTCCAAGAGGGCAAAAGGCCCTGGCGGTTGAACTACATCAAAAAGGTGTATCCGGCGATGCGATTCAAGAAGCACTGGCGGGAATGGGAGACGAATCGGAACTGGCGGAGAGCGCAGCCAGGAAGTATGCACAGCGCTTGCAAGGCGAAGATTGGATCAAATTTCGAGAAAAATTAAGTGCCTTTTTAGGGAGGCGCGGCTTTTCTTATGAAACTATCAAGGGTACAGTGCGCCGGGTTTGGGAAGAAATCCAGTCATCGCAAGAAGTACATCAAATGTGAATGAGGATAATGGAAGATGAATCTGATACTGGAATGGTGGGTAGCTGTTATTTTATTGCTGGTTGATATCGCTGTCGCTGTTGTGGCGATTATCATGGCAACACGCTTTTTATATAGTCGTTATCGCAAAGAGCAGGAAGGCAAAGCCGATAATGTTTTACAAACATCCATCGAAAAGGGCCATCGTATTGAACTGGAAGCAAAAGATAAGGCGCTGAAGATATTACAGGATGCCGAATCTGAAGTGACCAAACGCCGTAATGAACTGGCCCGTGAAGAAGATCGTTTGCAAAAACGCCGTGCCGATCTGGACCATCGTTTTGAGAGACTGGAACAACGCGAAGTTGCTCAAAATAAACGCCAGAGCGCTCTGGATAAAAAAGAAAATGACTTCAAGAAAAAAGAAGCCGATCAAATGGCCGAACTTCAGCGAATTGCAAAAATGACGGTTGAAGAAGCCAGAGGTGAATTGATGGTTCAGGCCGAGAAGGAAGCGCGCAACGACATGGCCAAGATCATTCGCCAGATTGAAGGCGAGGCACGCCTCGAAGGTGAAAAACGCGCCAGAGAAATCGTGACCGAAGCCATTCAACGTGTGGCTTCCGACCATGTGGCTGAGGTGTGTACCTCGATTGTTTCTTTACCCAATGAAGAAATGAAAGGCCGCATCGTTGGCCGTAACGGCCGTAACATTCGCGCTTTTGAACAGGCCGCGGGTGTGGACGTGATTGTCGACGATACACCCGAATCCGTTACAATTTCATGTTTTGATTCGGTTCGGCGTGAAATTGCGCGGCGTGCATTGGAACGCCTGATTCTGGATGGGCGTATCCACCCGGCTTATATTGAAAAAGTATTATCGGACGAAGAAAAAGCCGTTGAACGGGATATCATTGAAGCCGGTGAACAGGCAGCGTTTGACGCCGGCGTGGCGGGTTTGCATCCGGAAGTGACCAAACTTCTGGGGCGCTTAAAATTCCGTACGTCTTACGGACAGAACCAGTTATCTCACGCGGTTGAGGTTGCAAAACTGGCCGCTGTGATTGCCGCAGAACTGGGCGCCAATGTTGAATTATCCAAAGCGGGTGCCTTATTGCACGATCTTGGTAAAGCACTGGATCATAACACCGAGGGTACTCATGCCATGTTGGGCGCCGAATTTGCCAAACGCTATGGTGTGAATGCTAAAATTATCAACATTATCGCCGCTCATCACCATGAAGTGGAACAAGAATCGATTGAAGCCGCCATCGTTGAAGCGGCGGATGCCATTTCCGGCGCCCGCCCCGGTGCACGCCGAGAAGATTTGGAACAATATATCAAACGGCTGCGCGCTCTGGAAGAGATCGCCAATTCCTATAAGGGTGTGAGCCAGAGTTATGCCATTCAGGCCGGGCGTGAAGTTCGTATTCTGGTTAGACCGGAAGATATCGATGACCTGGCGTCCATTCGGCTGGCGCGTGATATTGCCCACTCAATTGAGGACAGTATGCAATACCCCGGTCAAATTAAAGTAACCGTCATCCGCGAAACTCGCGCGGTGGATTACGCCAAATAAATTTTCAATAGAAAATAAAAAGCGGGATTTTGTGACTAAACAAAATCCCGCTTTTTGGTTAAAAATTCAAAAACGGGTTACCTTTTATTTCGTTTTCCACGGTGGTAAACAA
>JAJTBH010000421.1 GCA_021287005.1 Anaerolineae bacterium | reverse complement strand
AGATTGTGCCTGTACAAATCAGCAGCGCCATGGTGCATGATTTGATGGGACGTGTTATCTAAAAAAGATTAAAAGATAAAAAAAGAAGAGGCTTGCGCCTCTTCTTTTTTTATCTTTTTTATGACACGGGTGTTATTAAACTTGGATCTGGAGTTGCTGTCGGAACAGGAACAGTAGGGGTCTCCACGGTTACTTCGGTTACACCAGTCGTTGGAGTTGCTGCTGCCGGTGAAACGGTTACACCGGGTGTAACACCCGACGTGGTCGGGGCAACGGTCACCGAACCGGTCGGGCTGGGCGTGACCGCAGCCGTGGGCGGGTTACAATCGTAGGCCGCTTTGGTGGCAGTGGCGCCAATATTGGGAATATCGGCCGCCTGAACGCCCTGGCTGTAATAATCACGCGCCTGGCAGTAATCACCCTGGCCGTAAACAATGTCGCCATATTTGGCAGCGGCATAAGCCAGACGCTGACCGGCGGTATAACCGGAGCTATCCACCATCCCGGGGCTGCCCGCAGCAACCTGTTTGAAATAATCATAAGCCTGGCCCCAGTCCACGCCCCAGAACGAGGCGCCGATGATATATAAACGGGCAATGCTTCGGAATCCTTCAGAATCACGATCCAGTGGGGCAAAACGTTCCGCCAGAGCCAGATCATAAATACCCGGTTCCAACTGGCCGGAACCAATTTTGCTAATGCCGCGCTGGCGTAAGGCCGCATATAACATGCCATCCGCTTCCACAGCTTTAAATGTGGCGTCACTCTTGCGCATGCTCATGATGGCGTCAATCGTGCCATCCCAATCGGAATTGTTAAACAACGCCAGAGCGCTGTTAAATTTATCTTCAACGTTGCGGTTATCAGGAGTGGGCGTAAACTCGGGGGTCACATCCACGGTCGGCATGGAAACCTGCACGGTTTGCGTGGCGATGGAAATCATGGCCTGGGCCAATTTTTCAGTCGCACCGGGGAAGGTGGGGTCAATGCGCACTACGTATTCAAAACGTTGGCGGGCAGTTTCAAAGCGCCCGGCCTCCAGATCGGCCAGACCCATCTGATATTGAGTCACGGCAACCGTGATACGGTTTTCATCTTCCTCGGCCATACGTGAAGCAACGGCATTTTGATAACCCAGCCAGCTTCCGGCGCCGCCCAATAAAACCACAATCACGATACCGGCCAATATCAGTAAAAACCGCTTCCAAAAACCTCCCGAATTTTTTGATTTCCTGGAAGATGGGGTTGGTGGTATTGAAACAGGCATCGTATTTACCGGTTCGCCCTGCGGTCTGGCAGATGGGCCGCTTGCCGGTTGTTTTTTGGTGGTTACCGGTTGAGTGTGGCCTTCCTCTACCATCGGGTCCGCAGCAGCATTCACAGACACAGGCTGAGTGACTCCTTTATCGGAATCAGTATGTTTCGAACGTTTGGTAATTACTTTTTTATTATCTGATGTAGACATAGAATTTATTATACTCGATTATTTTACAGTTTTAAGATCAGTCTGGCTTCTTTCCAGATGAAGGGAATACTCACCAGAACACCCAGCAAAATACTGATACTCATTAATAAAATTTGCGGCAAGTGCACCAGGTTGCCCGCCAGCATCGAAAAGCCCAGCATCACCAGTGCGGCCGCCCCCCCGGCTAACAGCCCTTTTAAAGGCGCGAAGCCGAAGGAGAGATCGGTTTTGTAATATTTTACCAAAATGATGATTCATACGACAGATTGAATGGTGAAGGCAATGGAATCCGTCAGGCTCACGCCGGGCGCCCCCATGATTTGAAACAAATAATTGCCCAGGCTGATGTAAATCAGCAGGTTTAACACCGCGCCCAGCATGGGGAAAATGGCATTCTGGCGTGCATAAAAAGCGCGGGCGGCCGTTTCAAGCAAACAATGTCCCATTAAGCCCACCAGATAACCGCGTGTAACCCACAACAGCAAATCGGTTTGTTCGGCCGGCAAACCAAAAACCGTATCAATAAAGGGTCTTAAACCCAACCCGGCAATGACTGCCACGGGAATGGTGATCACGACCAGCACTTTAAACGCTTTTTCAAGGGTGTCCGCGAACTTAAAATCCTCTTTGGCGGATACCATTTCAGATAAAGTCGGCAGCAAAGCCGTACCGATGGCCGTGCCGATTAAGGTTTCGGGTAATTGTTGAATCATCCAGCCATAACTTAATGCCGATACGGCGCCCTGTGCCAGATGCGAGGCCAGGTTATCCCTCACGATAAACACAAGCTGTACAAGAAAAATGCTGATAACACGCGGCCCCATTAACTTTAACACTTTACGTACGTAATAATCGTTCCAACCAAAAGAAGGGATCCATGAGAAGCGGTATTTAATTAAAGCCGGCACCTGAATCAACAGGTGTAGCAGAGCGCCAAATATCACGCCAAAAACCAGGCCGTAAACACCCCATACCGGCGCTAAAAATAACGCTCCGATAATCTGGCCCACATTATATAAAATGGGCGACATGGCCGGAAACAGGAAATGCTGGTTGGCTTGTAAACCCGCCATCGCCAGGCCGCTGATGGAAAAGATCAGGGTGGCAATCAGGTTTAAACGCATCAGGTTAACCACCGTCAGGCGTTGTTCGGGGCCAAAACCGGGCGCAATACCCAGCCGCCACCCCACCAGGTTTGGCGCAAACAGGGCAATTAAAATGGATAATATCGCGGTGGCCACAAAGGCAATATTGGCGATTCGAGAAAACAAATCCCACAGCGCCTTACGCCCATCTTTGGACATGGCTTCGGATAAAACCGGGATTAATGCAATTGCCAGCGCACCGCCCGAAATCATAGCGTATAATAGGTCTGGAAGGTTATTGGCTACGTTAAAAGCGTCCAGTTCAGCCGACAGGCCAAACTGGCGCGCAATAATCACCTGGCGCACTAAAGCCACAATTTTATCCAGACCAAAAAATACGGCCAGCAAAACGGATATTTTGGTTAATTTACTCATCGGTTTGTCCCTCAAATGTCTCTCATTATGCGGCAGGCCGCATTTTTAGTCTATTAAAAAAATCAGGATGGTCCATGTTAAATTCATTTACGATTGGCAAATTATATATTATTGCAACCCCGATCGGCAATTACGATGATATCACATTAAGAGCCATAACAACTCTACGCGAAGCCGACGTTATCATTTGCGAAGAACCACGTCAGGCCACCACCCTGCTCAAAAAACTGGATATTCCCATCAAACAACTGGTCTCCTTAAACGAACATAATGAGGG
>JAJTBH010000420.1 GCA_021287005.1 Anaerolineae bacterium | reverse complement strand
GGTTATTATGGGAACAGGGATGGTCGGAAAACACGCCATTGAAGCGGCCACCAAATTGGGGAATATCGAAAGAAACAATCGCCATATGGAATTGAGTGGACAGGGGGCAATCGCAATTGGTATCGGACGAAATCTGATTTCAGATGAAGAATCTATGAAAAATTTGTTATCGGATGCAGATATGTTGGTAGACGCCACTCAACGACGAAATCCTTCCAAACCGGTTATACCCAACGACTGGATAAAATGGCTTCCGGAACATGCCGTGATTGTCGATTTATCCGTTGACCCATATTTAATGGATCATAATCCACCCATCGTGCGTGGAATTGAAGGCATCCCACAAGGTAACCTGGATCAATATATTTTTTATCCCAATGACCCGAATTGGGACGCCAATATTCCAAAACAAATCCCAACATTGGAGAGAAGAACCACCGTAACCTGTTATTCCTGGCCGGGAATTCACCCCGAAGCCTGCATGGAACATTACGCACGCCAGTTAATGCCCTTGATGGAAGAGTTGTTGGTGACGGGATATAACAACCTTAATGAAAACGGTAAATATTTTGAACGCGCCCTGGTGCGGGCCAAGTTACCCGTTGGATATCCGGCGTTCATAGAGGCGTAAGATAATTACCCCCAATAAAATTGAGGCACTGCCGACGACCTGATAAATATTCATGCGTTCATTTAACAAAAAGTAAGCGGTAATTGCCGTGAAAACGGGTTCGAGTGTAACGATTAAATTGGCAACACTGGAAGGTAAATAAACCAGGCTGATGTTATATAAACCAAATCCGGCTAGAGTGGGTATCGCTGCCAATAAAAATAAAACAGCCCAGCCTGTCCAATGTTCCTGTAACCAGAAAATATCTATCGGGCGTGCTGCAGACCCTGGTAGAACCTGACCGGGTAAAAGATTAGGGATTAATAAAAATAAAGCTGCAAAACCAAAACAATATAATAAAGTTGTCCAGGGGTCTATTCCACGTTGGGATGCTATGCGACCCAACAAACTATATAACGCATAACACAAGCCTGCCAGGATGCCGGTCAATAAGCCCGCGAAATTTAAAGGAATGTTGTTTTGGGTTATAGCTCCTGAAACCAGATAGATACCGACAAGGGCAAAAAATATTGCCAATAGTTTGCCGGGGTTTAAGGATTCTTTTAAGAATAACCAGCCTAAAACTGCGGTGAAAGCAGATGAACAATAACACATGACCGTCGCAATAGCAGCGCCGTTTAACCAAACCGAAAGAGTCCACAGGGCGTTAAAGGCTGCCAGTAAAAAACCGAAAATAAACAAGAAGGTTAAATTTGAACGGTTAATCTTTAACAAAACCGGTTTAAAAACCAGTAAAATGGGGAATAAACTGACGACGACAAATACATCACGCCAAAAAGCCAGAACCAAGGGTGGCACAGCATAAGTTTGGGTGAGGTAACGGATGAATATGGCGGTTGTCGATAAAAAAACTGCGCTTATTAACGCAACAATATAACCCCGTGATGTTTTACTCGAGATGGAAGGATTCATATATTTTGGTTTGACTGCCGTGATATTAAGTTGTTATGAAGATGTTTAAGGTCAATTCACCTTATCCAGATATCCACTAAGTTTACCAGATAATAAACCGGAAGCCGTCTCAACCTGATTAATCATCTGGGTTAAAGCCGGACGGTTTATACCTTCAAACCTTAATGTAACCACAGGTTCATTGATGGAGGGACGAACCAAACCCCAACTGGAATCACTTTCAATGCGAAGGCCATCGGTCCTTTTTAAGGTCGCTTTTCCCTGAAATTTTGATTCCAGGTCGAGGATTAATTGTTGTACATCAGCCGGCTGCATGGGGATGCGTATATCCGGTGTTATCGGATATACAGGGATTGCATCTGTAATTTTGGAAAGAGATTGTTTGGATTTTTTAATTATATTGGCGAAAATGAGCGAAGCGCCAATTCCATCATCGCCATTTAAATCCTTAAAAAAATGATGTCCACTTAACTCACCGGCGTAAGCTGCATTAAATTTCAGAAATGAGCGTTTGATGTAGGTATGTCCGGAAATTTCCATTACCGGTTTGCCTTTGAATTGATGGATTGTATCGGGAACAATCCGTGAACATTTTTGATCAAAAACAATCGTCTCCTTACCGGATCTCAAGATTTCGCGGATAAAAATAACAATGACTTTGTCATTGCTAACCGGATTTCCATTTTCATCCACAAAAGCGACCCGGTCGCCATCCCCATCATACATAACGCCCAGATCCGCGTTGTTTTTGAGCACGGATTCTTGAAGCATCTTTAAATTGCGAGCATCCTGTGGGTTGGGGTTATGGTCCGGAAAGTTTCCATCGATATTATCGAATAAATAAATGACTTCAGCGCCGCTTTTTTCCCAAATCTGGTGAGCTACCAGGCCTGTCATGCCATGACTGCAATCCACCACTATTTTTAACCCGGATAAGTTGGGAATATGAGCCGAAACGAGATTAACATAATCGCTCATTAAATTTTTCTGGTAATATTTTCCTGGTCGGGTTACTTTGGGGTTAAAATCACCTTCCATCCAATCGGCAAGACTTTTAATCTCGTCACCCGTTACAGGCATTGAACCAAGTGTGATTTTAAATCCATTATCAATGGCAGGCATATGAGAGGCGGTGACCATAACGCCAACTTTAATATTAAAATAGTTTCGAGCAAAATAAAAAAGGGGGATCGGAACCATGCCGATATCAATTACGTCGCCGCCAGAGCGAATGATACTTTCCATTAAGGCGCTTTTTAATACCGGCGTTGACAAACGCCCATCGCCTGCAACTAAAATCTTATCAGGCTTTTTTTGAGTGACAATGGCTTGCCCCAGTCTTGAAGCGTGCCATGTTGATATTTCACTGCCGAACTTTCCACGAATATCACAAACCTTGTATATCCCCATTGTTACACCCCTTACCTTTAATTAATATCTATAATGAAATTTACTATGCACGAAGAATTGATAAACGATAATTAATTAAATATATTTACATTTAATATAGAGACATTAAAGCATATTAATCGGGTAGAGTCCAGTAAAAAGATATTAAAAATGAAAATTATTGGATTTTAGGATTACTTTTCATGGCAGAACGCCCAATTCATCCAACGAATGCAGTAATTCCAATGGGTTCTGGTATGTTCTGAAAGCACCGGCCCTGATTAATTCATCTTCGCCAACGCCGCCACTTAATAAACCAATACTCAACATACCGGC
>JAJTBH010000419.1 GCA_021287005.1 Anaerolineae bacterium | reverse complement strand
CGGCTCACACCTCAGATTATTTTGTTCATTTACATGTTGATCGCGCTTTTTCCGATCTTCATGATTATTTCCAATTCGTTTAAGAGTCGCGATGCCATCTTCCGCGCACCGTTTGCCCTGCCCAATGCACAGACATTCAGTCTGATTGGTTATGACACGGTGTTTTCACGCGCCAATTTTGGCAATTATTTCTTAAACAGTTTTGTCGTTACCGGAGCGTCCCTGCTTCTAACGCTTTTAATCGGTTCAATGGCAGCCTTTGCACTTTCCGAATATAAATTTAAAGGAAATGACCTGCTGGGTCTTTACCTCTCCATCGGCATTATGATCCCGATTCGCCTGGGTACGGTCAGCATATTACGGTTAATGTCGAATCTCAACCTGGTAAACTCCCTGACCGGCTTAATTTTGATTTATATCGCCCAGGCTTTACCCATGACCATTTTCATCTTATCCAACTTTATGCGCCAGGTGCCCAAGGAACTTAAAGATGCCGCCCGCATTGACGGCGCCAGCGAATATCGCATTTATGGCCTGGTTTTGCCTATGGTACGGCCTGCCATTGGCGCCATCGGCATTTTTACCATGATCCCGATCTGGAACGACCTTTGGTTCCCGTTGATTATTTCACCCAGTTCAAAAACTGCGACGATCACATTGGGTGTTCAGCAATTTTTGGGTCAATATGTCAGTGATTGGAACGCCGTGCTTTCCTCATTAACCCTTGCAATGGTGCCCATTTTACTGATTTACATAATTTTCTCCCGTCAGATGATTCGATCCATTACTGCCGGAGCACTGAAGTAATTTAGCTTTCCGCCTTTGATCTAATAATGGAGGTCATACATATGAAAGTAGGAATTGCAGGTGCAGGTTTTATGGGGTCCACCCATGCCGCCGCCTGGAAGGATACAGCGGCCCAAATTGTTGGTTTTGTCGCCGATCCTCCCCATGAGGCAAATAATATCGCCGCACAATACGGCGCAAAGGTTTTTAACGACTACGCTTCCATGTTAGCGGAAGTGGATATCGTCGATATCTGTACACCCACTTTTTTACATTGTGATATGGTTCTGCAAGCCGCGGCAGCCGGTAAACACATCATCTGTGAAAAACCGCTGGCTCTCAGCATTGAAGAAGGGCAAAAAATGATTTCCGCCTGCAAAAAAGCCGGCGTGCAGTTACATGTTGCCCAGGTTGTACGCTTTTTCCCTGAATATGCGCTGGCAAAACAGACCGTCGCTTCCGGCGAAATTGGCGCAGTCGGTGTCGTGCGTTTAAGCCGCGGCAGTTTTCGTCCCAAAAAACCCAATGGAAACTGGTTTCTGGATGAAAGTAAATCCGGCGGTATCATGATGGATTTGATGGTTCATGATTTTGATTACGCGCGTTGGATCAGCGGCGATGTGGAAAGCGTCTTTGCCCGGAAAATTACGCGTAACTTTCCCGATTCCCCGGTGGATTACGCTACAGCCATTTTAAAACACCGCAGCGGCGCCATCAGTCATGTGGCCGGCGCCTGGGCTTACCCGCCGCCGACTTTCCGAACCGCAATTGAAATTTCAGGTGACGGTGGAATGATCGAATTTGATTCGGATACCACCGCCCCCATTCGTAACCTGATTCAAAAACCGGGCAGCAGCAGCCCGGATGTGGGTCTGCCGTCCAGCCCGGTCAGTGAGAGTCCCTATACCACTGAAATTAAGGAATTTTATGCCGCAATTACCGAAAACAAAGCGGTCCGGGTGGTTCCGTTAGACGGTCTGGCTGCCGTTCAGATTGCACTGGCAGCCATTGAATCAGTTAAGAGCGGTAAAGCTGTCCAATTAACATCACTGGTGGAGGCATAATCATGAAAATCGGTATTATGAGTTTTGCTCACCATCATTCCGATGGTTATATCCAATGTTTAAAAAACATCCCCGGCCTTGAAATTTGTATAGCCGATGAAGATTTATCGCGCGCCCAACAACAAGCCGAGACACACGGCGTGTTGTTAATGCGCACTTATGAGGAATTACTCGCGTCAAAACCGGATGGGGTCATCATTACCTCTGAAAATAATAAACATCGCGGCCTGGTTGAAATGGCCGCCGCGCAGAAAATTAACGTTTTATGCGAAAAACCGATTGCCACCACGTTGGAAGACGGCAAAGCCATGCTGGATGCCTGTAACAAAGCCGGCGTGATCTTCATGACCGCCTTCCCCATGCGATTCAGCCCGCCGGTAATGGAAGTAAAAAAACATATGGACGACGGGGATTATGGCAAAGTTTTGTGTTTTACCAGCACCAATCAGGGTGAACTGCCCAAAAAATATCGCAACTGGTTTGTCGATAAAAAACTGGCGGGCGGCGGCGCCATCATGGACCACACCGTTCACCTGGCCGATATTTTGCGCTGGTATTTACAAAGCGAAGCTGTAGAAGTTTATGCCAGTACCAACCAGATTTTTTACCGTAACGAAGTTGATCCTGATATTGAAACCGGCGGCGTGGTCAGTATTTCCTTCGCCAATGGCGTGTTTGCCACCATCGATTGCAGTTGGTGCCGGCCGATGAACTGGCCAACCTGGGGCGGTTTAACTTTTGAAATGGTCACCGAACGCGGTGCGGTTCTGGTAGACGCTTTTAAACAGAATCTGACCGTGTATCGAAAATCCATGCCGCATCCCACCTGGTCATTCTGGGGATCCGATTCAAACATGGGTATGGTTAAAGAATTTATAACCGCCATTAAACAAAACCGCGCCCCGTTGGTGACCGGTCTGGATGGTTATAAAGCCGTTGAAATCGCACTGGCCGCCTATCAGTCGGCACAGACCGGCCAACCTGTAAAATTATCGGTCTAATAAAGGTTAATAATCATGTCTCAAACCAAAATATTAATTCATAATGCTCATATCTACGCCCCCGGCCGCGATTGGAACCCCGGCTGGTTGGTGATCGACGGCAGCCGCATCAGTTTGATGGGCTCCGGAAAACTGCCCACTTTTGCCGCAGGTACTTTTACTGAAACGATCAATGCCGGTGGAAAAATTTTACTGCCCGGTTTTATTGATCTGCACACCCACGGCGCAATGGGACACGAAGCCATGGACGCCAGTGAAGAAGGTTTGCGGGAAATGGCGCGTTTTTTTGCCAAACACGGTGTAACCGCATTTTTGCCCACCACCTGGACGGCTCAGGGTAATGTATTACAAAAAGTCGTTGAAACTCTGGTGAAAATGATCGGTCCATTGCCCGATGGTGCGACCATTCTGGGAACACACCTTGAAGGG
>JAJTBH010000418.1 GCA_021287005.1 Anaerolineae bacterium | reverse complement strand
TGACAGATGATACGGAAGTTAAAGCGGGCGCCAGTTTTATCAAATCCTGGCGGCTAAAAAATGTGGGCACCTGCACATGGACTCCGGCTTACCAGTTGATTTTTGTCAGCGGAGAATCGATGGGAGCCCCGGCGGCTATTTCAATGACCCCGGTAAATATTCCGCCCAATGGTACTGTGGATGTTTCGGTCACTTTAACAGCCCCGGCAAACCCCGGTTCATATCAGGGATATTTTAAACTGCGTGCCCCGGATGGCACCATCTTTGGCATTGGCCCGGCCGCCGGCGGTGCATTTTGGGTGAAAATTAAAAGTGTCGTTGGAACGGTAACACCGACGGCTACAACCGCGGCTGCCTTACCCGATTTGATTATTTCACAAATCACATTTGATCCGGCCGAACCGGTTCATGATTCACCGGTTCATGTAAAGGTGACAGTCTATAATAACGGAGCGGCTGCCACCAGTAATTCATTTAAGATTCGATGGTGGGGATTGGAATCGTTTGCGAATCCCAGTTGTGAATGGAATTTTAATGAAAACCTGGTCGCACATGGGGGACGTGTTTTGGAATGTGATTTTACTTATGCCAGCCCTTATGCTGCCGGTTTACCTTCAAAAGCGATTGCGGATGTGGAAAACACGGTTGCCGAATCGAATGAAGGCAACAACGCCATGACGGTGCCGGTGACCGTGCATTAAGGTGTAACGGCCTGGCAGGAAGAAACAGCGGAAATACAATATCCCGCCTGTGCACCTGCCGCGGCTTCAACCCGGTAACGATAGGTTTTGCCGGGACTGACAGATGTATCTTCCCAGTGGGTGGTATTTACCTCGGCGGTTAAAATCCACCCACTGTCGCATCCCGTCTCTGAACGTAAAATGCGATAAGTGTCGACTCCGGAGAGGGCATTCCAATCGAGGTTGACCTGGCCGTTTACGGGGGTGACGCGTAAATCAAATTGCTGGCGGTTACATTTCCGCTGCGTGCCGGCCAGGCTGGCGGTGGTAGCCAGAGCGGCTTTGGCATTATTAAAACCGTAATCCAGGTTAAGCCGGTCGATGGTATCACTGGGACGATGGTAGTAGGGATAATAAAAATTTCCGTTTTCATCCAGTCCGTCAAAAACCCAGATGGCGGGAATGTTATAAGCCCAGAAAGAGGCATGGTCAGAACGCAAAGAAGCCGTGCTGGTAAATACCTGGGGAATTAAGTTTAGTTTATAACTCTGGACGGTTTGAATGAAACAATTGCTGATTTCCTGTGACGCCGGCAGGCTGCCGGTATGTAATTGAACAATGGCTTGTTCGTCTTTTTGGAAGGCAAGCATATCCAGGTTAATCACCCCCACCGTTTGCCCGGGCAACCCGGCAGCAACAAATTGACGGCTGCCGGCGGCAAATTCTTCTTCACCACTAAAAAAAACCACCTTAATCGTACGATCAAATTGGTAATACCTTAAGATACGCAGCGCCTCAAGTAAAGCTGCATCGCCACTGGCGTTATCATCGGCGCCGGGAGCAATTAACATTGGGTCGCCATCGTGCGATAAAATGCTGTCGAGGTGGGCGGTGAGGTAAACGACTTCATCCGGGCGGGTCGACCCCGGTATGGTGATCATCAGATTCTTCCAGGTATTGGTTCTTTCGGCGTCCTGGTAAGGATAAGGTAAAACTTCAATTTGTCGGGGAGAGAACCAGCTTTGCGCCAGGGACAATACATAATCAAATGCGCGTGCATTGGCCTGCCCACTGAACATGGCATAACTGAAACGGGTGCTGATGGTGACGGGTTGACCGTCCAGAAAAACAGGGCGGGCGCCGGATAAATCGCTGATCCAACCGGCGTAAGATGACGACTGGGTTTGCGAGAGCATATCTCTCACCAATCGTTTTGATCCGCAGGGTTCGGGGCTATCCGGTTGAGGATAATTACAGGCCGATAAAACAAGAATGGCCAATAAAACACAGAAAAAAAACCAGTTTTTTTTCATGAATTGTTGTAAACCGTTAAAAAGTACCATTAAACGGAACCGGAATAAATGTCAGGAAAAAGATTATTACAGCCAATATAGCCAGAACTTTTCGGCCACTTGAGAGGGGCGTAATTTGATCCAACGGTTCGGCATAATAACGGCCGAAGAAATATAATAATACCGCCCACAACCACCAGCCGGACCAAATAAAACCCAGCAGCAGGGTAAGCCCGATTAACGCCGGATAAAAACGACGGACCCATTTGCGACCGAACAGGATATAACTGACATGCCCGCCATCCAGTTGACCGGCCGGCATCAGGTTTAAAGCCGTTACCAACAGACCGCACCAACCTGCCCAGGCCACACCGTTAAGCGACACGTCCAACCCGCCTGATGGCAAGGGGTGACCGCTGAAAAAGTAGCTGATCCAGTAAAACAAAACCGGCAGCCCCTGGTAAGAAGTAGGTTCGGGCAGCAAACGACCAAAGGCCAGAAACTTCGTCCATAAATAAAACAGGGAATTTCCTTCCAACTGCAACACCGCTCCGGCGGTGCTGATATTCGGCAAGGTGGTTAAAACGGATTGTTTAAGACCAATCCAGAGGATGGGCACGGCTACCACAAAACCGGCCAACGGGCCGGCGATTCCGACATCCAACAGGTGGTTGCGATTTTTGGGAATGCTACGCATATTAATGAATGCACCCATCGTGCCCATGACGCTAAGCGGGAAGGGAATAAAATAAGGCAACGAGACATCCAGCCCGTGAGAGCGCCCTGCAAAATAATGACCAAACTCGTGAACCGCCAGAATCCCCAACATGCTGAGGGCAAACGGCCAGCCGTTGGCAACCAGGGCGCTTACAACCTGCCAGGCGCCCTGAGGAAGTTCTTGTAAACCATAAATCCCGCCGGTAAATAAAACACTAAACAACGTTAACACAAATAGAAGCAGATTAATCCACGGGTTGGGGCGTTTTTGGGTTGGAATGGCCGCGGAAGAAATCAGGTAAATGACCTGTTGTTTATTTTCGAGGCGAAAAATTGGCAGAATGGAATGAGGTTTTAATAAATCGGCCAATCGATCATATGCGGTTTCACTGGGCATGGATAAATTTCCGGTGTAACGCACGATGTATTCAAGAGGAGCGCCATTGGCAGGATTATAAACCAACGGAGTTTGTTTGCCGGGTGCGCTGCTGCCATAGGTGATACCGCTAATACTAAAAACCTGACGAACGGCCTGGTTAAATTGCTCTTCCTGCCGGTCAGGAGAGAAGGTTAAATCAAGTGTTTCCAATGTAAACTCC
>JAJTBH010000417.1 GCA_021287005.1 Anaerolineae bacterium | reverse complement strand
ATGAGCAGCGATTTTGAGATGACTTCCGCCTGGACGTTTTCTCGAAAAAATAGCGGTATGATTGACGAATACATCATCGATTATGAAGAATATGTGGGGATTGGTTCAGGCGCCTTCAGTTATCTGGATGGCGGTTTATTTGTTAATACTTTTTCTCCGGTTGATTATGAAAAGAAAATCGAAAACAACTCCATGTTGTTTTCAAGCATTCGCCATTTTGATGTTCACCAACAAATGCGTTACCGGTTTATGATGGATTTGTTCGGCCTGCGCCTGGATAAACAGCGCTTCAAGCGTGATTTCGGCATTCCGATTGAACTGGCGCTGCTGCCCGAAATGACATTTATGGAATTAAGCGGCGCTTTTGCCGTGAATAACTCAAAGGAAATTTTGTTAACCCCCAAAGGGCGTTATTTAATGGTGGTAATGATGCGCGAATTTTTCTCGCAAGTTGACTTTATTCGCGATCAAGGCAGACAATCGTTATCGGTGGACGAGAAAAAAGTCTTTTTAGGCGCAGATCTTTCCTGCCGGTTGTAATTATTGGAATTAAAACAAACAAAAAAAATAAACAAGACGATCTGAAAAAAATAAACCCAAATTCGATTTTTTAAATACCTGCTTTTTCTGAGCAGGTATTTTCGAGAATCCGATCTGAACGTTTGTGAAAGGAGATTCTGACATTTGTTCATTATTAACAAATTTATGCTCGTAAAAAAAAGTTAAAAATTGCAAAAACGATCCGAGTCAAGTTTGTCGATATGAGAAGTACTTGTGCTATACTATACTTTATGAAGTTAAGAACGATCTGAGTCGTTATTTTATCTCGGAGATATTAGGTTAGATTAGGACACATTTATGTCGAATCAATATTTTCCACTCTTAATCATCATTACTTTTGCCATAATTTTGGGGGCACTGGTCGTTATCCTGGGAACAATATTTGGCCCACATCGCCCAACGCAGCGCAAGGGAATGCCTTACGAATCGGGTATGGTGCCTTATGGTCAGGGAACCCGGCGCATGACAGTGCGTTATTATCTGGTTGCCGTATTGTTCATCCTGTTTGATATCGAAGTGGTCTTCTTTTTACCATGGGCAGTAGCCTTCCGTGATTTAGGTTGGACAGGGTTGTCCATTATGATCGTATTTGCCCTGGTTTTAGAAGTAGCTTATGTTTATGCCTGGAAGAAAGGGGCATTGGAATGGGAATAGAACAGAAAGCTGGTAATTTAGGGGTTGTAACGACGACACTGGAACAGGCGGTCAACTGGTCGCGACATACATCCATGTGGCCGATGCTGTTCGGTCTTGCCTGCTGCGCCATTGAAATGATGGCAACTCAGGCTTCCAATTATGATATGAGCCGTTTTGGTATGGAATTAATGCGTGCCAGTCCGCGCCAATCCGATTTAATGATTGTCGCCGGGCGTGTGACTCGCAAAATGGCGCCGGTACTGCGCCAATTATATGATCAGATGCCGGCTCCCAAGTGGGTGCTTTCAATGGGTGACTGCGCATCGTGTGGTGGTGTATACAATAATTATGCCGTGGTTCAAGGTGTGGATGAAATTGTGCCCGTAGACGTGTATGTGGCCGGCTGTCCGCCGCGTCCTGAAGCATTAATTCACGGCATTATGGTTTTGCATGAGAAAGTAAAGCGCGAAAAATTAACCAAATGGGCATAAAGCCCGGGAAAGGTGTTATGAACGACCCGATACAGCAAGTCTGTGATGTACTGGTAGAACGTTTTAATGCCGAACAGCGCGAATATCACCAGCAAATTACCCTGGTGATGGATGCCGAAGTAGTCGTTAAGGCTTTTTTAACTTTGCGCGATGAACTCAAATTTAATATGTTAATGGACGTAACCGCTGTTGATTACCTGGGTAAAGAACCGCGGTTTAATGTTGTCTACCAGCTTTATTCGATGGAAAAAAACGTGCGTCTTTCGGTGCGCGTGCCGGTGAGTGGAACAAATCCACAGTTGCCTACGGTTGAATCTGTTTATCCGAGCGCCAACTGGTATGAGCGTGAAGTAATGGACATGTTCGGGATTAAGTTTATTGGACATTCCGATCCTCGCCGCATTATCATGCCTGCCGACTGGCAGGGACATCCCCTTCGTAAAGACTACCCCCTGGGATACGAAGAAGTCCAATTTACCTTCAATTTTGAAGAAATCGACCTTCGCAAGCCGAAGGGTAAAGAATTTTAACACGCAGGCGAGGTAGATGTCTTATGAATGATTTTCGCCCTACTGAAATTAAAGAATTAAGCCATCTGGTTTCCGAACGAGCTTTAACCGGCGAAACCATGTTGTTAAACATGGGGCCGCAGCACCCGGCGACGCATGGTGTGTTGCGTGTGTTGGTTGAGTTGGACGGCGAAACCATTGTTAATGCCATTCCGGATATCGGGTTTTTACATACCGGTGTGGAAAAAAACATTGAGGCAAAAACTTACCAGAAGGCTGAAGTATTAACCGACCGTCTGGATTATATGAATCCAATCGGCAACAACCTGGCTTATACACTGGCAGTGGAAAAATTGACCGATCTGGATGTGCCCGTTCGTGCTCAGGCTATTCGTGTTATTCTGACCGAATTAACCCGTTTGAGCTCACATTTATTGTGGCTGGGCACTTCGGGTTTGGATGTGGGTGCATTAACCCCCTTCCTTTATACTATGCGCGAACGTGAAATGTTGTTGGATATCTTCGAGATGTGTTCGGGCGCGCGGATGATGACCACTTATTTCCGCCCCGGCGGATTGTGGCGCGATGTGCCGGACGAGTTTGAAGATGCCGTTAAAAATGTCTTAAAGGTTTTTCCGGCGCGAATTGATGAATATGAGGGAATGTTAACCAAAAACCCGATGTTTATCGATCGTACCCGTAATGTGGGGGTGGTGGATACAGCTACCTGTCTGCGTTATGGCATTACCGGACCGGTATTAAGAGCTACCGGCATGGCTTACGATCTTCGCAAAACCCAGCCTTATTCGGGGTATGAACAATACGAATTTGACATTCCGACTGCCGACAGTGGGGATGTTTATGGCCGTTATCTGGTGCGTATTCGTGAAATGCGCCAATCATTACGGATTGTCGAACAGGCGCTCAACAAACTGCCTTCGGGGCCCGTACGCAGCAGCAACCGCAAATATGTGCCGCCGCCGCGTTCCGAAATCGGCACCAGCATGGAAGCATTGATTCATCATTTTAAATTATGGACTGAAGGTTTTACCCCTCCGGTTGGATCGGTTTATTCCGCAGTTGAATCACCGCGTGGTGAACTGGGCGTATTTT
>JAJTBH010000416.1 GCA_021287005.1 Anaerolineae bacterium | reverse complement strand
CCATTTTTCACGATGTTCTGGGCGGGCGTTTATGGTTAAAATTATTATACAGGTTGGAAGAACGTTTTCCGCATTACCTGGGGCGAGTCGGCCAATACCCCATGGTGATTATTAATAAAAAATAAGGTTAGTTAAATGACACGCATACTGGTGACGGGCGCCAGCGGACTGCTGGGAATCAATTTTTCTCTTTTTGCTCTGGAAAATGGGCATGAAGTCGTTGGCACCGTTAATCAACATGCGCTTCGAGAAGCGCCATTTACAACCATGCAGGTAAATTTATCACGGCATGGCAGCATCGAAAAAATTATCGAAACGGTTCGGCCCGAGATTATTTTACACACAGCCGCCATGGCGATTATTGACTCGTGTGAAAAACATCCCGATTTAAGTAAACGGATTAATGCCGAAGTGCCCGGCGATATAGCCCGGATTTCGAAACGTTTGGGTATTCGTCTGGTGCATGTTTCCACGGATGCCGTTTTTGACGGCGTTAGCGGGGGATACGTTGAAGATGACTTACCCAATCCACTCAGCACATATGCTTTGCATAAACTGGAAGGCGAACAGCAGGTTTCTTCTCAATATCCGGAGGCAGTAATTGCCCGGGTAAATTTTTTCGGTTGGAGCCTGAACGGCAATCGCAGTTTATCGGAATGGTTTTTTAATAATTTATCGCAGGGAAAAACGGTGAAGGGTTTCACCGATGTTTATTTTTGCCCGCTTCTGGTAAATGACCTGGCCTGTCTGTTGTTAAAAATGATTCAAAAACCGTTGCGCGGTGTTTATCATGTATTGGCGCCGGTTTCATTAAGCAAATATGAATTCGGCTGTTTGATTGCCCGCCAATTTAATTTAAATGAAAAATTGATTGAACCCATGTCATGGAAAGACGGTGGCTTGCAGGCAGCCCGTTCACCCAATTTAATATTAAAGGTGGATAAATTATGCCGCGACCTTGGCGAAACGCCGCCGTCACCTGAAGCAGGCGTGGCAGGATTTGTCGATCGATGGCAGAATGGATATGCCGGCCGTGTCAGGTCAATGGCCTCATCCGGTTAATACCCTCTAATTTAAAGGAGCGTAAAGTATGGATATCAAAATTGCCAGTAAAACCATTGGTTTAAATCATCCCACTTATTTCATTGCCGATATTGCCGCCAATCACGACGGTAGTCTGGAACGCGCCAAAGAATTAATTCGTCTGGCCAAAGAGGCCGGGGCCGATGCGGCTAAATTTCAGAATTTTCAGGCAACAAAAATCGTCTCGGACTATGGGTTTAAAAATATGGGAGACCAACGTTCGCATCAGGCGAGTTGGAAAAAATCGGTGGTTGAAGTTTACCAGGACGCTACAGTTCCTTTCGATTGGACGCCCATATTAAAAGAAACTTGCGATAAAGTCGGAATTGATTATTTTTCATCCCCATATGATTTTGAAGCAATTGACATGCTGGATACTTATGTTCCGGCATTTAAGATCGGGTCGGGTGAAATTACCTGGATCGAAGCGTTGGAATATATGGCGCGGAAAAACAAACCCGTCATTCTGGCAACAGGCGCTTCAACCATCGGCGAAGTTCAACAGGCAGTGCGGGCAATTCTGGCCATTAATCCGCAACTGGTGTTGATGCAATGTAACACCAACTATACCGCCAGCCTGGAAAATTTAAAACATATCCATTTGCGTGTGTTGGAAACTTATAAAGTCCTTTATCCCGATCTGGTCCTGGGCCTTTCGGATCACACTCCCGGGCATGCCACCGTTTTGGGGGCCGTTGCCCTGGGTGCGCGCGTGATTGAAAAACATTTCACCGACGAAGTTAAACGAATTGGTCCTGACCATAAATTTTCAATGACGCCGGATACCTGGGCTGAAATGGTGGAAAATACACGCCGTTTGGAAAATGCTTTGGGTTCGACCGATAAATTTGTTGCGGGGAATGAAGTGGATACGGTGATTGTCCAGCGGCGCTGCCTGCGCGCTGCCAGAGATATTAAAGCCGGTGAAAGATTTACCCGTGAGATGATTGATGTATTACGCCCGGCTGCGCCTGGCGCGATTCAGCCGTATGATATTCCTGCCGTAATCGGCACACGCGCACTGGATGATATTCCCATGGGTAAAGAGTTACGCTGGACCATGTTGGGAGAATAGTGCGAATACTGTATTTCACTCGCGATTATACGCCGCACGATTTTCGTTTTCTTTCTTCGCTGGCACAGACAGACCATAAAATATTTGCACTGCGCCTGGAAAGAAAGAATGTGCAAAAAGAAGATCGCGCTCTGCCGCCTGAAATTACCCAGGTGCTCTGGAAGGGCGGAAAACACCAGGTAAACCTGTTGGATGGGCCTGCCCTTCTTTTTGATTTACAAAGAATCATCCGCAAGATTAAGCCGGATATCATACATGCCGGCTCAATACAGACCGGTGCATTTTTAACTGCATTATCTGGTTATAACGCTCTGGTAAGCATGTCTTGGGGGTCTGATTTGTTGGTGGACAGCGATAGAAACCCCTGGTGGAATTGGGCCACACGATTTACATTATCCAGAACGAAGGTATTGTTGGGTGATTGCCTGGCAGTTAAAGAAAAAGCGGCCAGTCTGGGTTTGGATGCGCAGCGGGTGGTTCTGTTCCCCTGGGGGGTGGATTTGTCACAGTTTTCACCCGGACCGGCCGGTAATTTAATTAATCGTTTGGGCTGGCAGGATAAATTCGTATTGCTGTCATTAAGATCCTGGGAACCCCTTTATGGAATTGATGTACTGATTAAGGCATTTGGTCGCGCCGCTCTTGAAAATGATCAGTTACGCTTAATTCTTTTGGGTGGCGGTTCCCTGGCTCCCATGGTTCAATCCATGATCCATGAATATCAATTAATCGATCGAATTTACCTGGGCGGGCAGGTTAAACAGGCAGACTTGCCTGGTTATTACCGTTCGGCCGATTTGTATTTAAGCGCATCTCACAGCGATGGGTCTTCTGTTTCATTGATGGAAGCTCTGGCGTGTGGCAAACCGGTGTTGGTTTCGGATATTCCGGGCAACAAGGAATGGGTGACACCCGGTGAAGAGGGCTGGTTGTTTGAAGATGGTCATGTTGATTCGCTTAAAACGGGTATCCTGAATGCTTTTCGAGAAAAAAATCAACTGCCTCTAATGGGTCTGCGATCACGCCAACTGGCTGAAGCGAGAGCAGACTGGCAAAAGAATTTTGTTAAATTGTTGGAAGCCTATCAAATGGTAAAAGGAAATCTGTAGTATGGTGTTTTCACGCCGCACAACTTTAATACCAATTATCATAATTGTAGCTTTT
>JAJTBH010000415.1 GCA_021287005.1 Anaerolineae bacterium | reverse complement strand
TATGTATTTCGAGCGCCCTATGCACAGGCTATCTGTACAAGAGGTTTTTCTAAATTAATTCCATCTACACGCAGTCCGTTAGCGGGTTTATACATCAGCGATTCGACTCAATTTTATCCCGAGGACCGCACGCTCAGCGCTGCCATCCATTTTGGCCGGTTGGCAGCTCAATATTGTATGGAGGATTTTAATGCTGTTTGAAAATTCGGATTGTGACCTCTGTCACGAAACAAAAAATTCAACATTATTCCCGGAAACTCCGGATATAAAATCTAAAAACCCGGCAGACTATTACACCGCCCCTTTTCCCCCCGTGGAACATTTTGAGATTAAACGCTGCTCAAACTGCGGATTGGTGCGCTCTGCCCATGCCGATCATTATGCCATTCGATCAGCCTTTGATTCTGCCCGTCAAGGACAGTTAAACCCTCGCGATGAGACCAACCAGGTTAATGATGCAAACTTCAGATTAAAACGCATTCATAAAGAGTTTTTTCCGGGGTGTACGCTTTTGGATGTACATAGTGGGCCCGGTTTATTCACTTCAGAAGCCGTAAAATTTGGCTGGCAGGCTGATGGCATTGATCCTTCAGAAGCCGAGGTTTATGTCGCCCGTCGCCGCTCGCCCTGGAGTCATTTTTACGTCGGGCATATTGAATCGGCTATCTTTCCGGCAGGATCTTATGACGTCATCACACTTTGGAACGTCATTGAACATACTGACAGTCCTCGTAAGGTTATTGAGCGATTGAGCCCCTGGCTCAGCCCCGGCGGCCTGCTGGTGATGACTCTGCCCAACATTAACAGTTTTGAAGCCAAAATTATGGGCGCCCAGTGGCCATTATTAAAACGCGATTCACTCTGGTATTTCACACCTGCGGCAATCAAGAAGCTACTCAGCGAGTTGGGTTATGAAAAAATTTTTATCCGACCGGTGAAAAAGAAAATTTCTCTGCAAACATTAAGTGAGCGTTTGAAAATTCAAAAAGGCTGGGTCAAAATGATCGGGAATATTATCAATTTTCCCGGATTTCTGAAGAACCTTTCAGTCTGGGTTTCCACAGGTGAGATCGAAGTCGAAGCGAAAATAGTTTTTCACTAAAGATACGGTTTTACTAAGAAAGGCTCTTCTCAAAGCAAATTAACCTACGGTTTAATATTTTTATATTACAAACCTTCACCCGAAACAACCTTATACAACCGCCAGGCGCCGAAATCTTGTTCCAGCTTCAACCACTGCGGCGGAGCTTCCCAGATACTGGGGAATGTCCGGTAGATCCATTCGCTGTATCTTAATGAGTCATCCGGCTTTGGTGCCAATATCCATTTAATCCCATATTTGATCGGGTTTTGCAAAGCAATACTAAAATCGGGATCCTGGGTTTTTACAAATATATCCGGATCGTCTGCAAATAGAATGATTGCAAAACCCTGGAATGAATCCAATAAAACCGGATCTTTTACATGATTCTCGCGAAAATATTGATCGACCGCCCGGGCCGCGCCAAAACTGCGCAGCTCATCATTTGAAACCTGTCCCCCCGGAAGAAATGACGAAATCAAACTATATTCTTCTTTGCCAATTTCAGGCTGTGACATGGCATAAGCAGTGGTAATATATCCGAGCGCCATAACAACAATCGATACAATTTCGAAAATAATCCTGAACGTTCGATTTTCTCTGACCAGATTCCAGAGCCAGAAGAACCCCCACACGCCACCGATAATTCCATACGAATAAAATCGGTACCAACCATAGGAAGTGCCGGTAAAAACCTGATAAATATGGAAAACCACCAATACCCACGAAGAAATTGAAACCAGAAGAGGCATCCAGGTTTTATTTCGAATTGCCAGAATTGAAGAAAAAATTAACACCACAATCAATAGTGGAGAAATATACATCACCCGCTCTAGTGCATAAATGCCGGATGAAAGCAGGTTATGGTACAGCGGATTAACCTGCACCTGGTAAACCGATGTATAAGCCGCATTGGAATATTCACCCGTCCACCAGTACATGGGATTCCCCATGATCGTCCAGTTAAAAAATATCCAGATGAAGATACTATAAATGCCCGGCACCAAAAAAGTAATTATGCCGGCTTCAATCAGGTGATTAAGCGAAACATTGTTTATCCGGTGTTCGTAAATGTATAGAAGAATCGTAATACAAGCTGCCAGTAAAATCGGCATCGTCTCATAACGCGCCCAAAATGACAAAGCCAACGCGCTGCCTGAAATTACCAGGGCTGTATAACGCATTTTCCCCGCCATCCACTTAATCAAATATAAAATATAAATGGCAAAGGGTAAAAAGAAAAACGTTTCGCTCATGCCAACCCCAACATAAAGTAAAACCGTGGGATTTAAGGCATATAAAATTATCGCGGCGCGTCTGACCCATTTATTAACATCAAGATCAACCGCTATCGAATTTAACACCGGCAATGTAGCCGCTCCAACAATTGCGGTTAATATCGTACCGGCAAATTCCTGGTGGTTGAATAATTTCAGGATCGGAAACATCGGCAGTTGGAGCAAACTGATGAGAGGAGTCCAAACAAAACCCACATTGGTCAACTTTGCGTATCGACCATAAAGTACCATATACCCCAACGCGCTTCGTGAGATTGTGTCGTTATGGTGCGTTTGTAAAACAATGGTGAAATAATACGCAACAATTAAATAAATAATTAAAAAGATAATAAAAAGCAGCGTATTTTCTTTGTTTTTATTAAAGAATTTCATAAATGTTTACTTTACCAGAATGTGTTTGTTTTATATTATTTTTTTGCAACCGGCAGTTGTGTTTTATCGAGTCCATGATGGGTCTTTTCCCAAAAATGGGGCTTAATCAATAATTGAATAAATCCTTTCCAGGCGCCAATACTCATTAATCC
This sequence comes from Anaerolineae bacterium, assembly GCA_021287005.1. Taxonomy (GTDB): domain Bacteria; phylum Chloroflexota; class Anaerolineae; order Anaerolineales; family Anaerolineaceae; genus JAJTBH01. The sequence goes on along the minus strand of JAJTBH010000415.1, from coordinate 434 downwards.
CCAATAAATCGGGCTGAATAAGGCACTTCTAACCATATCGTAATATTTGTGTCTGACAGCGCCGGCAATGTTGGCATAAGTAAAAATAAAATTACCGATATAGAGACAAATGGCTCCCACATAAAAAATCACTGAGGGGTATAACGATTGAATAACGTCCCAGCGGAATAAATACCAGATAGTGGTCATAAACCAATAAATCGGGTTCATTAATAAGGCAAAAAAAGTACCGCCAATCAGCATTTGAAAACTAAAAAATGCCTTAAATCCCAATTCTTTATATAAACGAACGGGATGGCGCATATGGACCAACCATGTTTGAATGTATCCCTTCACCCACCTCGATCGCTGGCGAATCCAGTTATTAACCTGGCTATTGGCTTCTTCCAGGGTTGTGCTATCCACAATCCTGGCTCGATAGCCGCGTTTATATA
>JAJTBH010000414.1 GCA_021287005.1 Anaerolineae bacterium | reverse complement strand
GCCTGGTGATGGTTTTGCTCTGGCTGTTGGTGTGGGCTTTAATTCTGGCTTTACAACCGCTGGTCTTGGGGTTGAGCGTGGTTTTTCCACCGGCTATTTTTGCCTTCTGGGGAATGACTGTTTTAATTTACCTGGGTATCGGTTTTAATACAGCACGTTCACTGTTAAAATATCTCGAAAAAGAGAAACTGGTCTAAACCTTACTATTTTGCAAAGTCTTTTTTTGTTTTCACAAAAGGGGATGTAATATAATTTAATTTAACCCGGTTATTAAAATTGATAATGACGCAAAATATGATTTGGGGTATTAACACGCCCAATCATTTTGATGGGAATTACAACATCGAGGAAATTTATCATGAGTGACATGCTGATCGGACGCCAGCCCATTTTTAATCGTTCATTGGATGTAATCGGGTATGAATTGTTATATCGTACATCCCATACACCGCACCGCGCCAGTTTTGTGGATGGTGATCAGGCGACCACTCAGGTTTTATTAAATGCCTTTTCGATGGTGGGTTTTGAAAACCTGGTGGGCAAAAAACTGGGTTTTGTAAACGTCACCGAAAATTTTCTATTGGGCAAATATCCCATTCCCTTCCCGCCGGGATCGCTGGCGTTGGAAGTGTTGGAAAACGTGAATGTTACCCCATTGTTAATTGAAGCGCTGCATTCATTATCCGACCAGGGTTATTTAATTGCTCTGGATGATGTAAAAAACGTGGAAAACGTGCTGCCGCTGTTGGAAGTGGCCAGCATCATTAAAATTGACCTGCCGTCCATCAGCCGGGTGAATTTGCAAAGCATCATCACCTATTTTAAGCAGGCCGGCGTTAAGCTGCTGGCTGAAAAGGTTGAGACTTTTCAGGAATATGAATATTGCCAGCGTCTCGGTTTTGATTATTTTCAAGGTTATTTTCTCTACCGGCCCAATGTGATTCGCGCCCGGCGTATTGATTCTTCAAAAACGGTCATCGTTCAGGCACTGGCTGCCATTAAAGACCCGGGAGTATCTTTTAATGCGCTGGATAAATACCTGTCGCGTGATGTAACCATTACTTATAAGCTGCTTAAACTGGTTAATTCGGCCTATTTTGCCAACCGGGTCAGTGTACGCACCATCAGCCAGGCAATATCAATGATCGGCACCAACTATCTGGTGGGTTGGTTAACCCTCCTGCTGTTTTCTTCATCCGAAAATAAACCGCACGAGTTAACCGTGACTGCCATGATGCGCGCCCGATTTTGCGAGCAGTTGGCCAAAGCGCGCGGCGTGCAAAGCAATCACCTGGATATATATTTCATCATCGGTCTGTTTTCCATCATGGACGCCTTTTTTGATCAGCCGTTGGAAAAAGCCATTCAAGGTCTGCCTTTTTCGGAAGATGTGGTTGAAGCCATGCTTTTTTATAAAGGTGATCCCGGTAAAACTTTGGAGGTGGTGCTCGCTTATGAAAAAGGGGATTTAACGCGCGCTCTGGATCTGGACCTTTCGGCTGAAAATGTCACCGATATTTATGCCCATACGCTGGAATGGGTTAATGCCCTGGTAAAAACCATGCAGGAAACCACCCAAAAAGTAGATTGATTTATCTCGTGGTTAGGACCTGATCTGAAAAATTCAGCGAAAGTTCAATTTCCTGAGAAGGATTGTTTATACAGTGGCAAGCCAGCGTAGCTGCGTGTGAAGTATAGGTCTGATTACCCAGTTCGCCCGATGCAAAAAAATCGTCCCACACTTCTTCGCCGCCATCCTGCGGATTCCATCCGCAGCAATAGGTGTAATGCGGGCGCGGATGCGAGCAGACTGCCTTAATTTTCACCCCGCTTCCAAAAAGCAGGCTTGCGGATTGATTATCTTTTATAAACTGAGGGATAGTTTCATTGTCATCATCCTGCCATGAACAGGCCAGCGCCAGGGGGAGTGGGTTGGCGGTTCGGTTTCGAGCTTTTACAATGATCGAAAAGGCGCTGGCGGTTTGGCCCGGCTGAGTAAAGTATTCCAGGTCCAACCCGGCCAGGTTGCCGAGCGTGACCCGGGCGGAAGAGCCGTTTATTTGAATTTGCAGATCGTCGTGCGGAGCCCCCAGAAAACCTGCCGGCGGGAGAGAAGTTAACAACATGGCGCCATCCAGCGGTGTATAAACGGCCAGCCAGGCGCCGTCAGCGATATCCTTGTTAATTTGGAACCGAGCTTCAGGAGTTAACCAGAGGGACTGTCGCGAAAATTCTGCCAGGTGCAATTTAGAATCAATGTTCATGCAAATAATCTTATCATAAAGTGTGCACCAAAATGCAGAAAAAGTAAGTAAAAAGTGGGTGTTGTATGAATGCCATTATCTCTTAACCGGATGTTTACAAAACAGGTGTAAAATATATTGTATATTGTATCTACAACAGGCGCTGATATCGCAGGGGCGAAATTAATACTGTCAGAAAATCCATTGGTTTTGGGTCTTGCTTGTTGGATTAAACCAACCGGTCTTTATTATTTTTTATATATGAAAGGGACTTTCCATGAGCAGCATTGTATATTATGGTTCTCCGCGCCAGGCGCGTTTGGATGCCAAAGAAACTTTACCGGCCAAGTTAGACCTCATTATTGATCGTTTACACCTGCGCGATCGGGTGAAAAATGAACTGGTGGTTTTAAAAATGCACACCGGCACCAATATCGGTTATTCCACCGTGCACCCGCTCTTTGTGCGCAAGGTGGTGCAGGCGATTAAGGACGGCGGCGGTGAAGTGTTTATCGCTGATGTGGAATGGGATGTTAATGGCTCCGAAACGCGTGGGTATACCCCCGAAGTGGTAGGCTGTCCCATTTATCCGATAGCCGGGCCTTCCAAAAAGAGTTTTTACGCCCACAAACGCCCCTTTAAAAACATTTCGGAATGGCATGTCGGCGCTCTGATTGAAGACGCCACCTTCCTGGTCAATTTTGCGCATGCCAAAGGACACCCCAGTTGTTCATATGGCGGCGCCATGAAAAACCTGGCACTCGGCTGCATGGCCGGTGACACGCGCAGCGCCATGCACGATACCTGTCATTTTGAACCCTATTTTTTCCCCGAATTATGTCCCGACGCGGCCGTGGTGAAAAAGATTGTGGAAGTTTGCCCATTTGGCGGTGTGGTTGAAGACAAACACAACCCCGGCCATCTGCACTTGCATGTTGAGCAGTGCAACCAGTGCGGACGTTGTTTACAAATTGCGCCCAAGGGCAGTTTTAAAATCGACAAAGCCAATTTCCATGTGTTTCAGGAAGCCTGCGCAAACAGCGTGGACATCGTTATGTCTACCTTTGAAAAAGGCAAATCTGCCCATATCGTATTGGCCACCC
>JAJTBH010000413.1 GCA_021287005.1 Anaerolineae bacterium | reverse complement strand
CATTATCCAGCGCGCCAGTGAAATCTTGCATGAATTGGAAAGCACCTCCGGGCGCACACGCATCAGCGAAGCCATGCCGGCTCAACAGATGGCGCTCTTTCCGGAAACAAATCCTTTATTGGATGATCTAAAAATCCTGGATATTAACGCCTTAACGCCAATCGAAGCCTTAAATAAGCTGTTCGAATGGCAAAAAAGGTTTTTATAAAAACTGGAAGATTTTCTGCTTTATTGATTTATTTCTTTTAAGAACTTCTCAGGCTGGCCGGCAAAAGTATCCAGAGCAATATCGCCGCGGGTTAACGCCATTAATGTTTGATTTAAAAACTGATTAACCGGTGTATCCACACCCAGCATGGCGCCGTATCGTACCACCGCACCATTTAAATATTCCACTTCACTTTTTCCGCGACCGCTATATAAATCGATGTAAAAAGATGGCATTTTGGCCCCACGCCCCGCACCCACCTGTTGGGTTAATAATGGACGACTGAGCCACAACGGCAAATTCTTAACCACCATTGCCAGTGGAACCACCGGCGTCCCGGGCAAATTACTCACCGGGATACCGCTTTTTTTCATCACCTGCAACGTCTCGCGCAACATTTGAATTTCAATTTCATATAAACCGGGATGATTAAAAATCTCACCCGGTGTCATTTGCAAAATAGCTGAGGTGGCGTTGGCAATTAAATTAGTCACCATTTTTGACCACTTCATACTGGCCGCATGTTCGTAACTGTAAGCCTTTAAATTTGCCGATTGAAGGGTGGATAACAGGTTTTTATATTTTCCACTCTCGTCGGCTATGCCCATGCCGCGTAATTTTTCCAGAATGATGTCCCCCACATCCCGGCGGCCGATGGCGGTTGTTACCGTTCCGGCAATCACCTTGTCTTTTCCCAATGTGGCGGCAATTTTTGCTTCATTATCCACCCCATTTTGCAGACACAATACCGGCGGTAAAATGGCTTGATGCGGAACAAGCGTTTTTAATAATCCATCCGTATCATACGATTTCACTGCCTGCACGGCCACATCAAATGCGCCGCTTTGTAAGGCAGTCTCTATATCCGTTACCACATTTGGGTTTTTTATCGCATGTTCCACGCCCTGCAAATTTAATTTCAGCCCGCGTTGTTTAACCAGGTCGGCTACATCGGGGCGTTCCAGAAAAACGACATCATTACCGGCCAGCACCAGGCTGCCGCCAATATATGTGCCAATAGCGCCAACGCCAAAAAACAAAAATCTCATAATGTTTATTATTTTCCTTGGGGTTTAAGAATTCCAGGTACGCGCCCCGCGTAAAAAGACTTCACCGGGCATCGCTTTTTTACCGGCTGGCTGCACTTCGTCCAACGCCAGGCTGCCGGTTATTGCGCCAACCACAGGTAAATTTTCATGAACGCCGCGTTTGCCTGCGGGTAATTGTAAATTTTTTACCACATGCGCGCGTTTAACTTTAATCATCTCATTTTCAACGAAGAAATACGCGCCCGGCCACGAATTATAGGCGCGAATGCGCCGTTCGATGGCATCAGCGGGTTGATTAAAATCCAACAGACCATCTTCTTTTTTAATCATTGCCGCATAAGTGGAGCCGCTTTCCGGTTGAGATATTAAACCCGTTTCATTCCTGAAATATGGCGGTAGTGTTTCGATTAAAAGTTGAGCGCCGGCTTCTGAAAGCTTTTCGCTTAAACGTTCCGCCGTATCATCCGGCAGAATTTTTAACCGAGTCTGAGCCAGCATCGCCCCGGTATCAATTCCGGCATCCATCTTCATGATGGTTGCCCCGGTCTCGGCATCACCGGCCAAAATAGCTGCCTGAATGGGCGCAGCGCCTCGCCAGCGCGGCAAAAGAGATGCATGAACATTTATACATCCAAAACGTGGCAAATCCAGAACGTTTTGTCTTAATATTTGACCAAAAGCCGCTACGACGATTAAATCGGGCTGCCAGGCTCTTAATTGTGCCAATGCCTCTGGCTGGCGTAGTTTTTCCGGTTGAATTACCTCTATGCCATGTTTTAAAGCCAGTTCTTTGACCGGCGGTGGTGTTAAAACGCGCCCTCTTCCAGCCGGCCGATCCGGTTGGGTCACAACGCCTGTTACCCGGTAATGATTAATTAATTCACGCAAAACCGGAATGGCAAAATCGGGCGATCCCATAAAAACGACTTTAATATCCATGCCAGTGATTTTACTTTGAAGGTAAACAAAATGTCAAATGATTTATTGGTACGTTGCCGATCTTGAGTTAAACCATTTAAGTTTTTTTGATTTAGAAAACTTAACTATTTTTCTAAACAATAGTGATTTTGTCTTAATTTTCATTGTTTTTTATAAAAAATATTGTAAAATAAGAAAGTATTTATAAAATTCAATTAATAAAAATTTGGAGGCTTAACATGACTAACAATTCACCCGTCGTAGATGTAACCAGTGATGATAAACTTTGGGCTTTATTAGCCTACATCCTTACACCGGTCGTACCCATCATTGTTTTACTTATGGAAGACAAAAAAGCTCGTCCATTTATTAAAGCACATAACGCCCAGGCTTTAGTTGCAGGTATCGTTTACATTATTTTGACGGCCGTAACAATGGGATGTGGTTCAATTTTATGGCTGGTCTTCCTTTACTGGGGTATCAAAGCCTACCAGGGAAATTCTGTTGAAATTCCCGTAATCAGCAATTGGGTCAAGAGCCAGGGTTGGGCATAAATTCGTTTTTTTAATCATTCTGCCCCTCGGAGAAATTCTTCGAGGGGCATTTTTTATAATAAGTCGATTTTATCTAAATGATTGATTTCTTCTTTTAGTTTATTTGCAGCCGTTTCTGCCGTGCTCTGGCAGACAAACAACCCCATCCTTTCAAAACACCCCATCTCTTGCGTAAATGGCAAAAATTCGAAATATAAACCCGCCCCTTTTCCGTTATGCGTGGTGATATTATAAGATACGTCTCGTCCAATCTGCGGCAACACCTGTCGCATCAATCGAATGGCATCCTGCCAACCCTGGCAGATATCGTTAATTTCATCACGATTAAGTTGGTGTATATATTCTTTTTGGCTGTCTTTTACCAACAACATCATCTGGTAAGGGCGCGGCAAAAAATATGGCACGATTAATTCGGCAGTACCATATGAACGAACCGTTAAGTATCGCGGATTTTGTTCCATCATAAATTGACTGAATGTACATCCATGCGCCTTGATGAAATCGGTTTGATGTTTAACCTGTTGAGGAATCAGGCTACTTATGGCGATTTGTTGATGCCCGTGCACCAATGAACCGCCCACCTGTCGGCCATAATTTTTCCCAATCAGAACATATAAATTTTCAGATGGACT
>JAJTBH010000412.1 GCA_021287005.1 Anaerolineae bacterium | reverse complement strand
TAGGGCACGGTCTTTTCGTACATATCAATACCCACCAGTTGCGCGCGCACTTCGGGGTCGTCAATCAAATCCTGGCGAACGGGCATGTTGCCGGTGGCGGTCATCATTTCTTTCTGGTACTGGGCGCCCAACATCCAGGCCACAAACTGGCCGGCAGCGTCGGGGCTGGGGGCAGCCTGCGGACTGACGGCAACCATCGCGCCGATATGGGCGCCGGGTTGTTTGTCGCCGGTCACGGGGGCCATGGCAATTTTATCGGGCATTTCTTTCTGGAAGGTGCTCCATATATAAAACCAGTTCTGGTACATGAAGGCTTTGCCCTGCAGCATCTGCGTGTCGCAGTCAAAGAAGCTCATGGTTTCCCAACCCTTGGGATTGAAGGCGGTCATGCGGCTCATGGCATCCAGGGCGCGCACAAATTCAGGCGAATTGAGGGTCAAAGCGCCGGTTTTCAGATCACCAAAGTTACCACCCGCCCCATACAGGAAATAGGTGTAATCCAGAAATACGGACCAATCCACACCACCCATGCAGTAGCCGGCCAAACCGTCGGCTGGACGATTGAAGAATTCGGCCACCTGCTGCAGTTCGTCGTAATTGGTGGGCACGGTTAAATCGCGGCCATATTTGGCTTTAAAGGCTGCCTGTTCCTTGGGATCTTCGAGCATATCCTTGCGGTAGAACAGCATGGGGAAATTGTAATACTGCGGTACGCCGATTAACGAACCATCTTTGGTAAAAAAGTCGGCGTGCATCAGTTGAGTTTTATCTTCATCTTTTAAGTAGGAATCTACGGGCACGATGTGGGCTTTTTGCGTGACCCAGACCAGGTCGTCGCCGCCGCCAATCATCACCACGTCGTAAATGCCGGAATCCTGTAACAGTTCACGTACTTTACGTTCGCCCCACAGGGAGCGGGAGACCTGTTCAATGGAAGCGGTGATGCCGGTGGCCTTTTCAAATTCGGCGGCACTGGCGATCAACGAATCGGTTTCGGGACCGGATACGGCCAGAACGCGTACCACTTTGGCGGCATTACTTTTGGCCGGTTCCGCGGCGGCCGGGGCTTCAGTCGCAGGGGCTGATTCAGCCGCGGGGACAGCCGCTTCGGATGCGGGAGCGGGTTGAGGCATCGGGGTGGCCTGCGCACAGGCTGCCAGCAGCATGCTCATCAAAACAATTAACCCGACAAAAACATTCAGTTTCTTATTCACAGTTTAGCCTCTCATTCTTAAAAACTTAGTATAGTCGATTAAACAGCAACAGGGAAACTTCTTCTAATTTTCGCCTTCTTCCTCCTTTTATTTGAAAGGGCTTTGGGGCTCTCCGTTTTAAGGGCCGCTTTGAATATTGACAATGGGTTAGAAAGTGCTATATTTAAATAAGTTATTTCAATACTTATTTTATATCAAAAAATAACACGAGTCAATAATCAATTATCCGGATATTAATCTTTGAAAGGCATCATTCTTAATATGCAGTCCAAATCACCCATTATTAGCAGTAATCCCCCACCCCCCGGCGATATTAAGGACAAAGTCTCTTATCTTTTATCGCAAATGAACCTTGAAGAAAAAATAGGTCAGATGGTGCAGGCCGATCTGACCTGGAAACAGGATATTCCCCAACTGCTGCGCGAAGGGCGCGTTGGCGCATTATTAACGGTACACGATCCGGCAGTTATCAATCGTTTGCAGCACATAGCTGTGGAAGAATCGCGCCTGGGCATTCCCTTACTGGTAGGCAACGACATTATTCACGGTTATCGCACCATTTTTCCCATTCCGCTGGCATTAGCCGGCAGTTGGGATATGGATTTAATCGAACGGGTGGCCGCCGCCAGCATAGCTGAAGCCGTCAGCGCCGGCACCAACTGGAACTACGCCCCCATGGTGGATATCAGCCGCGACCCGCGCTGGGGTCGGGTAGCCGAAAGCGCCGGGGAAGACCCGTTGTTAAGTTCACAGGTTGCGCGCGCCTGGGTGAGAGGCTATCAAAATTACCGCGATGCCGACGGACGCCGCGCAGCCGCCTGTGTTAAACATTTCGCCGCCTATGGCGCAGCCGAGGCAGGCAAAGATTACAACACGGTGGATATGTCCGAACGCCGCCTGCGCGAAGAATATCTGCCGCCCTACCGTGCCGCCATTCAGGCCGGGGTTGAATCGGTGATGACTTCTTTTAATGACTTTAACGGCCAACCCGCCACAGCCAACACCTTTTTATTACAGCAAATTTTACGCAAGGAATGGGGCTTTGAGGGTCTGATCGTTTCGGATTTTGATTCGGTGGGCGAACTGGTATTACACGGCTTTGCCCGCGACCATAAGGAAGCCGCCTTACGCAGCATGCTGGCCGGCATCGATATGGATATGATGAGCAACGCCTATCATTTTTACCTGACCGACCTGGTGCGGGAAGGCAAAGTGCCGCTCGAATTGATTGACGCCTCCGTGCGCCGCATTCTGACCCTTAAATTTAACCTGGGACTTTTTGAACATCCCTATGTGGATGAAAAGGCCTGCCAACAGGCCATGTTTTTGCCCGCGGCGCTGCAGTTGGCCGAAAAGGCAGCCGAAGAAAGTATGGTGTTGTTAAAAAATGAAAGCGGCCTGCTGCCGCTGGCCGCCGGGGGCACTCGTTATGCCTTGATCGGCCCGCTGGCGAATGAACGCACCAGCCTGATGGGCTGCTGGAGCTTTGACGGACGCCCCGAAGAAGTGGAAACGCTCAAAGAGGCACTTCAAAAACAACTCCCGGCCGGCAGCCGCCTGACCTATGCGCAGGGCTGTTCCTTAAACGGCGAAACCCTGGCATTGGAGAGTGCTCTGGCTGCCGCCGAACAGGCCGACGTGATTTTGCTGGCGCTGGGCGAGGAGCATACCCTCAGCGGCGAGGCGCATTCGCGCGCCCACCTGGGACTGCCCGGACGCCAGATGGAGTTATTTAACGCACTGCAAAACACCGGTAAACCGGTCATCACCCTGCTCTTTTGCGGGCGTCCGCTGGCCATTCCCGAACTGGTCGAAAAAAGCGCTTCGCTGCTGCTGGCCTGGCACGGCGGCACGTGCACAGCCCGCGCCCTGTGTAACCTTTTAACCGGCCAAAGCGTACCCTCCGGGCGATTGCCGGTTTCTTTTCCGCGCAGCGTTGGTCAGATTCCGCTATATTACGCCCACAAACGCACCGGCCGCCCGGCCGACACTTCGGGCACCCTGCAATTTAACAGCGCACACCGCTCGATTTACCTGGATGAAAATAACGCACCCTTGTTTCCCTTCGGCTTCGGCTTAAGTTACAGCCAGGTTGAATATTCGGATTTACAACTCAATCCGCTCAATATAACGGCGGAAGGTCAGTT
>JAJTBH010000411.1 GCA_021287005.1 Anaerolineae bacterium | reverse complement strand
GTCTTCATCACCCAGCACCAGTAATGAAAGAGGAATCAATAACGTATCCGAAGGACGGTCATTTTCAGTTATTAAATAAGCGGCTTCACGGCTGACGGTGCCATAGGATTTACCAATTCCGCTGCAGGGAACAATAACTACCTTTTTTTCATCGTTCATTCTATTTCGCCTCGTCTTCAGCCTCTTGTTTCATCCGGATAAAATAGGCCGACGGACTTAATAAATTTTTACTGTCAGCCTGCCAGTCACCGGCCTCAATCTCGCACAGCCAGCCTTCACCATAGGGATCTTGATTAATGACTTCAGGGCCTGTTTCCATGGCAGGATTAACCTGAATTATTTTGCCCGACAATGGGCTGGAAAGATCGATATTGATTTTGATCGTTTCAATTGTCGCCACATCCTGGCCAGCTTCCACGACGGTGCCTTCCGGTTTTACGTCTGAAAATGCAACATCCCCGCTGCGTTGTTGCAGGAAGTCGGATAGGCCAATTCTTACCACCTTGCCCATTAACATTGCCCAGACACCCTGGCTGTTATAAAAACGATCGGGGGCTACCTTAAAAGTAAACTTATCAATCTTTAATTCAAGCAAACCTTCCATAAATTACTCCATATCTTTAAATGAAGACCGGATTAAAAACCTGGCCAAATATGATCAATCTTATCCACCCCGGAAAAGTTAAACCTTGAGCCAACCGGCGATTTCGGTTTCATTGGGAACACGACCGGCGGAGACCAGTTTTTCATTAATCACCAGACCCGGCGTGGCCAAAATCGGGTATTTTTTAATTTCAGCATGCTCGGTCACTTTTTCAATTTCAGCTTCAATGCCCAGAGCTTCAACCGCCTTGCGGGCATTTTCTTCCAGACGTTTACAGTTTGCACACCCTGAACCAAGTACTTTAATATTCAACATCTTATCTCTCCTTATATTCAAGTTTTTGCATATCTTAATTTAAAAAAACTAGCTTATTGTCTCTGGCCTGGCACTGCAATGCGGACAGGCACATACCGTCCGAGATGTATGAACTTCAATCGATCCCGCCCCGGTCATTATTCGGGCCGCATCCAGTACCGCATATATCCGTGAATCGGTGACCTGGTAAAAAATATTCCACCCATCTCTGCGATCCCGAATTAATCCGGCTTCTCGAAGCACAATTAATTGTTGAGAAATGTACGCCTGGCGCAGCCCCAAAAAAGCTTCCATGTGACAGACACAATGTTCTTCATGCCGTAATATTTCCAGAATGGCCAATCGGGCCGGATGATTTAACACCTTAAATATCTGCGTCTCTCGTTCAAAGGATCGCGGGGTTTTTTCATGGCTGGAAATTATATTCAATTCCATGAATGTGATTATAAACTTCGAGGTTTATTCTGTCAATCCATTGAAAAAATTACATGCGGTTATGGAAGAACAATTTTTTTGAACTGGTAGGTTTAAAACGGGTAATAATATGCTAAACTTTTATTAAATCCATCACAATCATCATCCAACAATAAACGCCAATTTTATTCGACCGAACTTTTGTTTTAATCCTGTTAAAACGAAACAAGAGCTGGTTAGAGGAGGCAAAATGGACGGTGGTTCCGAAAAGTCAGCAGTACGAAATGCCCGTATTTTAATTATCAGTATTGTGGGCGTGTGCCTGGTTGTGGGTTTTATACTGGTTATCCGATTAACCGCACAGGCCAACATCCCGGTCAGCGACGAACGCCCCGATGCCCTGGCCGGCTCTCAAGATGCCTGTGTCGAATGCCACCGGCAGAGCAGCCCCGGAATTGTACAACAATACAGTCACAGCAGCATGGCATCGGCCAATGTAACCTGTAACGATTGTCATGTGGTCAGCGCCGATTATCCCGGCGCGATTGCGCATGAAGGCAGTTACGTTTTACACTCGCCGAGCACTGCCAAATGCCAGAGCTGCCACGCCGAAGAAACAGCCCAATACCTGCAAAGCCGGCATGCCCTGCCATCCTGGGTGGCCGTGGTTGGCAGCAAGGATCTGCCGGCCGACCTGATGGCGCAATACCAGTCCATTCCTGAGGGTCAGTTTGCCCCCAACAAGGAGCGGAATGCCATCGCCGCTTTGGAGGGCGAAGATATCACGCATTTTGCCTGCGAAACCTGTCACGCCATCGGCAAACCGGCCGTCGATTCATCCACCGGGCAGTGCCAAAAATGCCACCTGCGCCACGAATTCAGCCTTGAACAGGCGCGTAAACCCGAAACTTGCAATGCCTGCCACATTGGCCCGGACCATCCCCAATGGGAAATTTACCAGGAATCACCGCACGGCATAGCCTACGCCACCGGCGGATATCGTTATAACTGGGAAGCCGAACCCGGCACACTGACCGTTAAAGATTTTCCGGCCGCCACCTGTTCGGTCTGCCATATGAGCGGTTTTGGCGGCGCGCCCACCACGCACGATGTCGGAGACCGCCTTTCGTGGTATTTATTTGCCTCGGTCAGCCAGCGCCGCCCGGACTGGGAGAAAAATAAACAGAGCATGCAAAGCGTCTGCCTGGAATGCCATAACCAGCAATTTGTAAACGATCTGTATGATAAAGCCGATAATGCCACCCTGGCGGTGAATGCTTTTGTAGACCAGGGCAGCCAGATCATGACCCCGCTGCGCGAGGGCGGTTTGATCAGCCCCAAGGCTTTTGATGAACCGATCGAATATCAGGAGTTTGAACTCTGGCATCACTGGGGGCGCACGGCCAAGTTTGGCCTGTGGATGCAAGGACCGGATTACACCCAATGGCATGGCGCTTATGAGATGGTTAAAACGCTCACTGAAATGAAGGCAATGGCCGAAGATATTCTCAACCAATAAGGAGGCGCGGATGTACCTTCTGGCAGAAGTTTTCCCGTTCGTGCGCCGGCTGCGCCTGCCTTTTAATCGCGACCAGATGATTTTGTTAATGGTGGCGTTTAATGAATTAATGTTGGGCGTGGATACCTACCTGGCACATTCCGTCAGCGGCACCCTTCGTTTTTACGAATGGATTCCGGTGGTTTTTGGCATTGGCGCCGGTATTACCCTGTTTGCCGCCGGTTTAATCGCCATAAAACAACGCCTGCTGGCCAACCATATCGCCAGTTTTATTTTCCTGGTATCGCTGTTGGTCGGCGTGCTCGGTTCATATTTCCATATCAGCCGCGATATTTTGGTAAACGCCCCCGCCGGCCAGCAGCTAATGGCTAACCTGGTGTTGTTTGGCCCGCCTTTTTTTTGTCCGATCACCTTCGCCATCGTCGGTTGGATGGGCATGAGCGCAGCCTGGCAGGAATTCCCCATCGACAGCGGCATTTTATTCCTGAGCGCTGTTAAAAAAATAAATATGCCGC
>JAJTBH010000410.1 GCA_021287005.1 Anaerolineae bacterium | reverse complement strand
TTTTTCCAACTTAACACTGAGAATATCATTTTCGTCCAGAAGCAGATGGGCATCGGTGGGGATGGGTGAGCCGACTTCGGGAGTGAGGGCGGAATAAAAAACATTGTTACGGCCCAGCGTCGTCACCAGCCGCAGCAGACGGTCATAATCAACGCTGATGAGTGATTTTAATCGAAGCGAAAATTGAGCGCGTTCGACCAAAACGTGATCTGTAAAAACAAGTTGGATGCGGTTATTTAGAATTTCGAGGATTTCGTCCAATAGCTCATCAGAGATATCGCTACTGTTGGGTGTTAATTTCCAGATTGATTCACTGGAAGTGAGACGGGTTTGCGAGTCGCCGCGCGGACGCAGATTGTTGAGCGTGGAAAGCGCATCACGATCATAACCGAGGTGTTCGGCCAGGGAATAAACAGCTTCAAAGGTCAGATTACCCAGTTCAAGCAGATTTTCCGAGATGATTTCCAAACCGTCCAAACTGACAACCCGGGCTTCAATGGATAAATAAAGGGGTAAATCCGATTTAAGGTTTAGCTGCTGGTTAATTAACCTGACCCCTTCTTTACTTAATTCAATCTGCAAAACAAAACGTTCATCCGGCTGCTGCGCCACCCCGGTTTGAAGAATATGCTGATTATCAAGGATAACATCAAATTCAACCAGATCGGGATCTTTAACCAGGTGAAGCGGTATGGATGCAGAAAAGACGGCGATACCAATTTCAGGCAGATAGGCGGAAGCCGATTCAAATAAAGTGGAAAACCGGGAAGCGCTCATAACATCATTCCTTTCAGGATGAGATGCGATTTAATAACTGCTGCGGATAAGTGGACAGATCCAGATTAAGACGAGCAACACCGCTTTTAATGGCGGCTGATGCAACGGCCGGCGCTTCCCAGAGACAAACACGTTTATCCAGCGGTTTGGGTACGATGTAATCCAAACCAAATTCAAGATGGTCGACACCATAAGCGCTTAAAATTTCGGCCGGAACGGGTTCTTTTGCCAGGCGCGCGAGGGCCATGGATGCTGCGATTTTCATTTCGTCATTAATTGCCCGGGCGCGGACATCCAGTGCGCCGCGGAAAATAAACGGAAAGCCCAACACGTTGTTAATTTGATTGGGATAATCTGAACGGCCGGTAGCGACAATGGCGTCGGGGCGGGTGGCGCGGGCCAGGTCAAAATTTATTTCCGGGTTGGGGTTGGCCATTGCAAAAATGATCGGGTGGGCCGCCATCCGTTTTAACATATCAGGGGTCAGAATATCTGCCGCAGAAACCCCGATAAAAACGTGGGCGCCTTCAAGAGTCTCTGCCAGAGTGGCCGGTTGATCACCCTGACAATATATTTCTTTTTCCGGGAACATTTCTTCCCGGCGACCATGATAAACCAGTCCGTAGCGGTCGCACAACCAGACGTGCTCACGCGGTACGCCCAGTTTTATCAATTGGTTGGCACAGGCCATGCCGGCAGCACCGGCGCCGGAAAAAACCACCTTAATTTCATGCAGGTTACGCCCGTTAATTTCAAGGGCGTTTAGCAGAGCGGCGCCTAAAATGATGGCAGTGCCGTGCTGGTCGTCGTGAAAAACTGGAATGTCGAGTTCGGATTGTAAACGGCGTTCAATTTCAAAACAGGCCGGCGAGGCGATATCTTCCAAATTAATTCCACCAAAGGTAGACGCAATCGAACTGACGGTCTGAATAAAGGTTTCATTATCATGCGTATTTACTTCAATATCAAACACGTCAATATCGGCAAATTTCTTAAAAAGCACCCCTTTTCCTTCCATCACCGGTTTGGATGCCAGGGCTCCGCGATCACCGAGCCCCAAAATGGCGGTGCCGTTTGAAATTACGGCAACCAGATTCCCGCGGTTGGTATATTCG
Organism: Anaerolineae bacterium; assembly: GCA_021287005.1. Classification (GTDB taxonomy): domain Bacteria; phylum Chloroflexota; class Anaerolineae; order Anaerolineales; family Anaerolineaceae; genus JAJTBH01. The sequence continues at coordinate 1,485 of JAJTBH010000410.1, read as the reverse complement.
TAGGACAGGTCATTCTCTTTTTCAATTTCAATTACAGGAAATGCGACCCCGGGAGTATAAGCCAGGCTGAGATCACGCTGCGAGAGCAAGGGTTTGGTAGGCACAACGGCCAATTTACCGGGGATACCATTTAAGCGATGGTATTCGAGTGCATCTTCACGGGTAATGGGTTTCATTCTTATCGTGTCCAATCTATAAAATGATGTTTATTTTAACACTGCATAAACGATTTTGAGGGATAAAAACCGATTTATTACAGGAAAAGAATCAGTATTTAATTATTTCGGCTTGATGTACAATAAAAATAGAATTGATGGAGGGGTGGTTTGAAGAACTGCGATCTTTAAGAGGTCATGATGAAATTAACGCATCCGGTGCGTAATTTGAGTCGTTGGCAAAACAAGCAAGTCATCTTATTAAATTACGGGTTCGATATCTTGATTAATCGTGACGAAAAAAATAGATATTCGTGACGGATTATTTTCCCAAACCCGGGCGGTCTGAACGTCTGGCCGGTTATCCGGAATGCGTGGATTTTAAAGGGAGGCAAACGACGTTTAAATTATGATATTTGACGTAATTTTGGTGAATATTAGTCCGTATGTACTTTTAGATATACCTATATTCCTAAAAGATAATGTATACTTGTGACGTCATTAAATTTTTTCTAACTTAAGAGGAGGAGCTTAATGCTATATATCCTTATTGTAGCAGGGCTATTGATATGTGCCTTCATGGCGATACACTCCGGGCGATTAATCAGCTCGGCGCTGTGGTTGGCAGGTGCCAGTGCTTTGACTGCATTGATGATGTACATGCTCGGTGCAGCCGAAGTGGCCGTCATTGAACTCAGCGTTGGAGCCGGTCTGGTAACGATTCTATTTGTATTTGCTATCAATATTACCGGTGAAGAAGCCATTGAAATGAAAGCACTCGTCCCCCGGCCGCTGGCAATCACATTAGTTGTTGCCGCGGCCGTTTTGTTGATTTATATGACCTTGCCGGGTATGGGAATTGAACTGCCCGCGCCGCAGGTGAGCGGATTTGTAAAGACGTTCTGGGAAGATCGCAGCATGGATGCTTTGCTCCAGATGGTGATTATTTTTGCCGGAACGGTCGGCATGTTGGGCCTGTTGGCTGAAGGGGTTCCGCATGCTCACAAAGAGGAGCACTCATGAATCTTTCAACTCCCACCATTGTTCTTATTTCGATTTTTGGTTTGCTTGGAATTGGCTTCTACGGCATTTTAATATCGCGCCACATGATTAAGGTGGTGGTGGCCTTGCAGGTGCTGGCAAAAGGCGCCATGATTGCCCTGGTGCTGGCCGGACGCGCCTCGGGAAGCGTTCAGATAGGGCAAAGCCTGGCGTTAACCGTGATTGTGGCCGATACGATTGTGGCCGTGGTCGCTCTGGCATTGGCCGTTCAGGTTCGCCGGCTGGTCGGCACCCTTGATGTGCGTGTTTTAACCAACTTGAGGAGGTA
>JAJTBH010000409.1 GCA_021287005.1 Anaerolineae bacterium | reverse complement strand
AACCCGGCAATGCCGGCGCACAGACCGCTGACCATATAAACCATCAGTTTGATATTTTTTTCATTGATGCCGCCGCGAAAACTGGAACGCGCATTGATGCCGATTGATTCAATAAACAGGCCAAAAGCCGTACGGCGCGTTAACAACCAGGCAATCAGGTAAGCCCCGGCCACCACAAACAACGGAAAGGGCACAAACAGGTATCCGCCGCCAAAAAAGAAATACGGTTCGTAAAAAATGCGCACGATCTGCCCGTCGGTGATCATCTGCGCCACACCGCGCCCGGCCACCATTAAAATCAGGGTGGCCACAATGGGCTGAATGCCGATGCGCGATACCAGAAAACCGTTCCAGAGGCCAAAAGCGCCCGCCACCGCCAACGAGATTAAAAACACAAATACCAATGGCGTATGTGTGATGCCCGTTTCGGTGCCGATTAACGAGGTTGCCACCGCCGCGGTAATGGCAATCACCGGGCCAACCGAAAGATCGGTGCCGCCGGTGGCAATCACCAGGGTCATGCCAATTGCCAGCACCATTAAAGGCGCGCCGCGATTGATGATATCCACCAGGCTGCCGTAAAGGTGCCCGTCTTTAATTTCAAGGGCAAAAAAACCGGGCCTGACAAAAAAATTAACCAGCAGCACCAGAGCCAGCGCCAGCAAAGACCAGGTTAAATTACTGCTTTTAAAAAACTTCCAAATGCGATTTAAGCCGTTCATCTCAGGCACTCCCTGCAATGGTTTGCATAATTTCATTCCGGCTGACCTGATCGTCTTTTAATTCGGCCACCTTCTGATGATCGCGCAGCACCATCACCCGGTGGCTGCAGCGCACCACTTCTTCCAGTTCAGACGAGATAAAAACAACAGCCTTGCCCTCTTCGGCCAGAGCCAGCACATGTTTTTGAATTTCAGCCTTGGCGCCGATATCAATCCCGCGCGTAGGTTCATCCAGAATAAGCAAACTCGGGTTAATGGCCAACCAGCGCGCCAGAATAACTTTTTGCTGGTTGCCGCCGCTTAAGTTTTTAATCAATTGATCGGCCGAAGGTGTGCTGATTTGCAGCGCCTTGATGTATTTATCGGCAATTTCATACTGCTTTTTTAAGGGGATAAACTTAAACCAGCCATAAGCGGATTGCAGCGCCAGGATGATGTTTTCCCTGACGGTCAGATCATCAATAATGCCATCCGTTTTTCGGTTTTCAGGGCAAAGGCCGATACCGTTTAAAATCGCTTTAATCGGCGAAAGGCGTTTATAGATCTTTTCGCCCACCTTAATTGAGCCGCCATCCGGAGCATCGACGCCAAAAAGCAGATCGGCAGTTTCACTGCGTCCCGAACCGAGCAAACCGGCGAAACCCAACACTTCGCCGCTAAAGATATTCAGATCAAACGGCAAAACCGCCCCCTTACGTTGCAGGCCTTTGACCTGCATCAGCGGTTTTTCAGAAACCTTATTGCGATGGGTCTCTTTGGACCGGGAAAGATTCTCCAGGTCTTCCAATTCCTTACCGATCATCTTCGAAACCAGATCAAAACGCGAAAGAGATTTAATGGCGTAACTGCCCACCAGTTCACCCTGGCGTAAAATGGTGACGCGGTCCGCAATTTCATAAACCTGTTCGATAAAATGGGTAATAAAGATGATCCCCAGACCCTCGTCCTTGAGACGGCGCATAACTTTAAACAGTTCTGCAACCTCGTGACTATCCAGACTTGAGGTGGGTTCATCCAGAATAAGCACTCTGGTGTCCGTCACATTCAGGGCGCGGGCAATGGCAACCATTTGTTGAATGGCCACCGGGTAATCGCCCAGCGTTTTGGTGACGTTAATATCAATGTCCATGCGGTTGAGCAGTTGTTTGGCTTTAAGCGTGTAACTTCTTGAGTCAATAAAACCAAACTTAATCGGCTCACGTCCGATAAACATATTTTCTGCAACCGATAAATTGGGGCATAAATTAATTTCCTGGTAAACCGCGCTGATGCCCAACTGCTGCGCATGCTGCGGTGATTTAGCTTGAATCAATTTACCATTTAAATAAATCTCCCCTGAATCGGGATATTCAACGCCGGTCAGCACTTTAATCAGCGTAGATTTTCCGGCGCCGTTTTCGCCCATCAGGGCGTGAATTTCGCCCGCTTTAAGCGAAAAATCGACAGTTGAGAGTGCTCTCACCCCGGGAAAAGCCTTGTTAATTCCCTTCATTTGGAGAATAATGCCGTCTTCAGACATGGTGAGACAATCCTTTTTTCTCTTTTTATTGGAGAAGCGGCGCATTTTATGCCGCCGCTTCTCTTTTAGAAATTTGTTAAGAAATCAGTATCAGGAAAAGGTAGTCCCGAATTTTAGTACTGGCGATTGGGCAGGTCAGAAGCTGCGGTTTCCTGGCGGTAGATACCTTCTTCAGATTTCACCCATTTGTCAACGCTTTCGCCGTTGGCAAGTTTGAGGGCGGTCTCATAAAATTGGGGTCCCAGCAGGGGGTTGCATTCAACGGTAACGTTTAATTTACCGGCAGCCATGGCTTCAAAAGCGGCGCGTTCGCCGTCGATTGAAACGATTTTGATGTCAACACCGGGTTTCAAACCGGCTTCTTCAATGGCCTGAATAGCGCCCAGAGCCATTTCATCATTGTGGGCATACACGCCGTTGATGTCTTTGCCATATTTCTTTAAGAAGGCTTCCATAACTTCTTTACCCTTGGCCAGGGTGAAATCACCGGATTGTGAAGCCAGAATCTTGACATCGGGATAGGTGGCAGCCATTTCATCATCAAAACCCTTCTTGCGGTCAATGGCCGGGCCGGCGCCAACGGTGCCTTCCAACTCAACGATGTTGCCTTTGCTGCTGAGCAGTTTGGCTAATTCGGTGGCGGCATTTTTACCTTCGAGAACAAAATCGGAACCAATAAAGGTGGCATATAAATCTTCGGGGACGTCGGCTTTGCGATCAATGAAGATCACGGGGATACCGGCATCTTTGGCCTCTTTGAAGACCGTTTCCCAACCCGTGGTAACTACCGGGGGAATACCAATAACATCCACTTTCTGGGCAATGAAAGAACGTACGGCTTTAATCTGGTTTTCCTGTTTCTGCTGGGCATCCGAGAACTTTAATTCAACGCCCAGTTTTTCGGCCGTTTCTTTGATGGATTTGGTTTCAGCATCACGCCAACCGCTTTCGGCGCCGATCTGAGCAAAACCGACCACCAGGTCTTTATAGGTCTTGGCAGCGGGGGCAGCCGGAGCTTCTGTTGCAGCGGGGGCGGCGGCCGCAGGGGCCTCGGCGGCGGGGGCTTCGGCAGCCGGAGCAGCCGGGGCAGCCGGAGCGGGGGTCGGGCTGGAACAAGCAACCAGAGACAGCAGGGTGGCCAT
>JAJTBH010000408.1 GCA_021287005.1 Anaerolineae bacterium | reverse complement strand
AATCAGATCACCGCAAAAGGCGGCAGATGCGGCGGCGCAATAAAACACGACATGACCGGGCGGATGACCGGGGGTGTGTAAAACCGAAAACACATCTTCTCCCAATTGGAGTTGGGCATTATCAGCGAAGGCCAAATCGGGCGTAAATATTTCGGGATGATCGATTCCCATCAGGCCGGCGAGTCCTCCGCGTTCGAGCAGAAATAAATCTGCCGGATGCAGACCGATTTTTATTTGCGGAAAAAGATCCATGAGGTTTCTCGCGCCTGCAAAATGATCATAATGTGCATGGGTCAACCAGACCTGCGTGAGGTTGATATTTTGCTCACCGGCAAATTTTATTATTCGATCGACGTTAAACGATGGATCAATCACCACACCTTCGTGGTTCACTGGGGAACTGAGAAGGTAAGTGTTATTCCCCAGAGGCCCCAAAACGAAAGATTGAAGATTAAAACTCATTTTATAAAATAATCAATTCGCGCGAATAGAAACTGAGGGTTTCACAGCCCTGCTCAGTGACCAACACGTTATCTTCGATACGCACGCCAAATTTTCCGGGAAGGTAAATGCCGGGCTCAACCGTATGCGTTACGCCAACTTCGAGCGGCTGGCGGTTTTCGGCATAGATATAAACCGGTTCGTGGACTTCGAGGCCAAGACCGTGCCCGGTACGATGTGTGAAGTATGAACCATACCCGCCGGCTTCAATCACGGCGCGGGTAGCATTATCCACCTCGCCCGCAGGAAGGCCGGGTTTTCCGGCGGCACGTCCGGCTGCTTCACCCATGTGGACAGTGCGAGTCAGGTCCGAATAATAACCGTTATAGCGGGCACCCCAGTCGATTACAATGGCGTCGCCCGTTTCAATTTTGCGATCTGTGGGGGTGTGGTGCGGGTTGGCGCTGTTGGGGCCGCTGGCGATGATGGCCGCAAATTCGGATTCGATATTACTGCCGCGCCGCAGCATCTGGATGGTGATTTCCTCGGCAATTTCTTTTTCGGTGACGCCGGGTTTGATAAAAGCCAGAGTTGCCTGAAAAGCCTCTTGCGCAATATCGATTGCTTTGCGCATATCCATTAACTCGTATTCGTCTTTATGTAAACGTAAACTGCCAATTTCTTTTTCGGCCGGAACAAAAATTGCATCAGGCGCCGCCGGTTGAAGCAAGTTAAATTCAAGGAAACGCAAGTGAAGGGGATCAACGCCCACTTTTTTATGATCCAAACCGACGAAACTGGCAGCCTGTTTAAAAACATCCGGCCAGGTCAACGGATTGTCATTGTATGCAAAAGGTTTAATGTTTATCGAGGCGGTTTTTAATTTCCCAGTTTCAAATTCGGGTAAAACGGCAACCGGATCGCCTTGCTGCGGGATAATCAAAAGCGTGGGGCGTTCATTCAGATGATAAGTTAAACCGGTAAGATAGGTGAGGTTGGGACTGGGGTTAAGTACAACTGCATCCAAACCCGTTTTTTGCATAATATTCTTTAATAGTGTAATTCTTTGGCTCATGGTCTTAATCCTCCGGAATGGATTATTTATTATAAATATTTGGATGGTAACTTTTTTTAAAACAACAAAATAACTGGTACAGATTATAAAACAAATATTTAAATTTCCCCGGTAAACTTTACCGCATTAAAAAAGAGATCATTCACCGGGATATGGAAAAAGGGAAATTTCCAAAATTTGTTGAAGCAATAGCCTTGACAGTCTGAAAGGCTTCGTGTAAAATCTTGATCACCCTGAACAAGGGCCTGTAGCGCAGTTGGGAGCGCGCTTCAATCGCACTGAAGAGGCCGAGGGTTCGAATCCCTCCAGGTCCACTGGAAAGGTTCGAAGAAATCGGTGGATTTCGGGGCAACAAAAAAATAGTAAATAGGGGCCCATAGCGCAGTTGGGAGCGCGTCTCAATGGCATTGAGAAGGCCGAGGGTTCGAATCCCTCTGGGTCCACCTTAAATACACTCAGGGTAATTGATAATTGTCCTGAGTGTACGTTTAAAAATAAATAGTGAAAGCTGGCAGGAGTAGTAAACTATCCGGCAGCGAATCAGGAGTGAACTGGTGTGAGCCTGATACTGTGTTTCCGGAACACGATAAGGTTGAACTCGCCCGTCGTTGAAGCTGTAAAGGTGAAATAATTAGCCCTTACCGGTTTGCGCCCGATAAAACGCCCCAAAGCGGTTTGAACCAGCAAGATGGTTTAAACAAGCAGGGTGGTACCGCGAAGAAAACCTTCGTCCCTGTCGGGCGACGGTTTTTTTTATTAATTTTCTCTCTTAGAGGAGGATTGAATGTCATCCATTTCTTCCACATATAATCCCGCAGAAATTGAACCCAAATGGCAAAAACATTGGGATGACGACGGTTTGTATCATTCCGATATTGATCCTAAACGACCGAAATATTATGCATTAACCATGCTGCCTTATCCCTCCGGGGATCTGCATATTGGCCACTGGTATGCAATGACACCTTCGGACGCGCGTGCACGTTTCATGCGTATGCGCGGCTATAATGTGCTTTTCCCGATGGGTTTTGATGCGTTTGGTTTACCCGCCGAAAATGCAGCTATTAAAAACAACACCCATCCCAAAATATGGACCTATAAAAACATCGAACGGATGCGCAAACAACTGCGCAGTATGGGCGCCATGTTTGACTGGCGTCGTGAAGCGGTCAGTTGCGACCCGGAATATTACCGGTGGACGGAATGGTTTTTTATCCAGTTATATAATCACGGCCTGGCGTATCGAAAAATGTCACCGGTGGATTGGTGCCCAACCTGCAACACCACGCTGGCGCGCGAACAGGTTTGGGGAGACGACCGGCACTGCGAACGCTGCAACACCCCCGTGATTAAAAAGAACTTAAACCAATGGTTTTTTAAGACCACATCCTATGCGGATGAATTGTTAGGCTACGATACGATCGATTGGCCCGAACGGGTGCGTACTTTACAGACCAACTGGCTTGGTAAATCAGAAGGCGCACAGGTAACCTTTAAAACCGAACAAGGCGACGAACTGGTTGTTTTCACCACACGTCCTGACACCTTATGGGGTGTCACTTTTATGGTATTAGCCCCTGAACATCCCCTGGTGGCAAAAATCAGCTCGGCTGCGCAAAAAGCGCAGGTTGATGAATATGTCCAACAGGCTATCCGCCAATCAGATGTTCAACGTGAAGCAACCGACAAGGAAAAAACGGGTGTGTTCACGGGCGGTTATGCGATTAACCCGGTGAATGGTGAAAAAGTGCCGGTTTGGATTGCGGACTATGTATTAATGACTTACGGCACCGGCGCTATCATGGCCGTTCCCGCGCATGATGAACGCGATTTTGCTTTTGCGAGAAAATTCGATTTGGAAGTACGTGTTGTGATTCAACCC